>CAVJGK010000039.1:0-12613 GCA_963648895.1 Lachnospiraceae bacterium
TATATAAGGAGAAAATAATTTATGAAAAAAGGATTTTTAGTATTATCCACCGCGTTAATCGCAACCATTTTAACCGGATGTGCTTCCACTTCTTCAAGTGGAACTTCAAGTGACGATTCATCACCATCATCGGTTTCATCTTCTAGTAGTAGCTCATCTAGTAGTACTGCTTCAAGTTCATCATCTTCATCTAGTTCTTCCTCTTCAAAGGTAATTACAACAAAAGAAATTAGTCAAGATGATTTAGTAGCAGTTTTAACTAAAGCAAGTAGCGCAGATTCAAAGGTAAAAAAAGGAACTGCAGAAAAAGCAGAAAAATTAAACGGAACTACTATTACAACATCTTACACTTACGAATTTGGTTCTAAGTATACTCACGTTAAATCCGTTGATGCTGATGCAACCGCAGATTATTATTATGGATATGATTCAGAAGATAAAGCTTATGGTATTAAAGTAAGTGATGGAAGCAAAGAATCAATCACAGTTTCAACTGATAAAGTATTTGATGGACCAGCAATCCAAGATTATACATACCAAAATGTTTATGGTATGAAAGGTTGGATTGAAAAAATTTCTGCAATGGTAAAAGCAAATTCTAATAAAGACTATGAAGGTTATTACGATACTGCAACTGATCCAACTCAATATAAAATCTCTGTAGGTACTATTGTTACTGGTGGTTATGCAAAATACTTAGATGTATATGATGTAGTATTTGGAATTAGTGAAGAAGCAATTGTATCTTTAAGTGTTACATATAATAGATATTCCGCGAAAGATGATATGAAAAGAGATGATCGTTACTACTATGATAGTAAATCTTCTCTTAAAAATATCACTTATACATTCACTCAAGAATTAGGTACTAGAGATGCAGTAAATCCATATGATACAGCTTCATTCATTTACACTTCATTTGATTTAGCTGATGCAACTACAGGTACAGTAATCGCAAATGGTTCTTCAGTAACTACTGAAATCAATAAACCATACACAATTAGCATCATTAACGGATTACCAGAAACTGCTGATGCAAGTTACGATACTCCAGTTATTACATTCGGTGATGATGTAACTAGTTCTTCAATTTATGGTGAATACAGCAAAGGATCTATTGTAATTGAAGGATATGTAGAAGGAACTTATACTTGTACAATTAAGACTGCAAAAGTCACTTATACATTAACAATCGTAGTAAGTAAGAGTGGTAGTACTCCATCAGGTGGAGATACTACAAGTTTCCCACTTGATGAAATTATCAAATATACTTATACATCAGATGATAGTTCAACATTAACATTTAAAGATGGTCAAGCTACAATTTCTTCTTATGGATATACAGCATTCTATGGTAGTTATTCATACGATGAAACAACACATATTTTATCTATTACAAACCCAGTTTACCCAGATGAACCATTAGCTTTAACAGTTGACCCATCTACAAAAACTCTTTATTCTGAAGACTATGGTACATTCTCAATAAGTGGCAAAGCAGATGATACTCCATCCGGTGGAGATTCAACTTTAAGTGGTACAATAACATTAGACAAGATCTTCGCAAACGATGGTAAATTAGATGATGGATATGATTTCCTTGTCTTTGCTTCAACAACAGATGATAAGAAAACAGGTACTATTACTAAAAATGAATTCTTCACAGTAAATTATTCATTTGATGAATCTACTGGCGTATTTACTGTTACATATGCTTCAGGAGAAGAACTTTGTACATTAACAATTGATGGCAATACGTTAGTCTCAAGCGATGATACAGGAACATTCGTAGGTCCTTTCAAACTTACAGGTGTAGTTGATGGCGGAGATTCAACTTTAAGTGGTACAATTACATTAGATAAGATTTTCGCAAACGATGGTAAATTAGATGATGGATATGATTACCTTGTCTTTGCTTCAACAACAGAAGATAAGAAAACAGGTACTATTACTAAAAATGAAACATTCACAGTAAATTATTCATTTGATGAATCTACTGGTGTATTTACTGTTACATATGCTTCAGGAGAAGAACTTTGTACATTAACAATTGATGGCAATACGTTAGTCTCAAGCGATGATACAGGAACATTCGGAGGTCCTTTCAAACTTACAGGTGTAGATGATAGTGATGATGGAGATGATACAGCAACATTAACATATGACACTGTAGTATCAAGCACATTTGTTGGAACTTGGCAAAATCAAACTTTAACATTTAACGATGAAACTAAAGTAGCGACATTCAGTTCTCTTGGTAATTATAATTATACATATGATGCAGATTCTAAAACATTTACTTTAACATATGTTGATGATTCTAGTGATGTCTTAACTCTTACTATAAATGAAACATATTTAGTTACAGCAGAGGGCGAACAATATCATATCTCTACAGTTACTGCAGATATGACATTAGAAGAAGCATTATCTCATTCTTATGAAAATACAACAATGGGTTATACTTTAACATTCACTCCTGGTGATTCAAACGAAAGCGGAACCGCTTCATTAAGTGGTGAAACATATAATTATACATATGATGCATCAACAAAAACTTTTGATATCGGTGGTTTCTCATTTAAGATTTCAGGTCAAACTTTAGTAAATGGTGATATAGGTACTTTCACAATTAAAGAAGGTGGTTCTTCTTCTACTACATTAACTGCAGATGATTTAGTAGCGAATACATTTGCATCAGAAGATGGTAATACAACAATTACATTTACTGCAGGTGAACTAAGCAACAATCAAGGTACTGCAACATATGTAAGTACCTATGATGGAGAATCAACAACAATGTCATTTACTTATGTTTACGCAAGTTACAATAATACAATTACATTAACAGATGTTGAAGATTCATCAACTTCATACACATTTACAATTAGTGGTATGACATTCTCAAATAATATGGTAGGAACATTCTCTATCCAAGCTTAATTAATTGCAATCTAAAAGCCAATTCAATCACGAATTGGCTTTTTTGTTTGTTATAAAGAAAATATATCAATTAAGGTTTTACCTACTCCATCTTCTTGATTAGATGGGCATATTTCAAATTCATTTATTAATTTCTTTGATGGAGAATTCTTCATCGCATAACTATGTCCTGCTTCTACCATCATAGAATAATCATTATCATTATCTCCAAAAGCATATGTATCTTTATTATCAATATGAAGGTATTCTTCTAAGAACTTTAATGCTTCTCCTTTATTTGCTTCTTTAGATACTATTTCTAAGAAACATGCATGAGATCTTAAAACATTAAATTTTGAAGAAAAGACTTCTTCAATTTGATGTTGGACTTTGTCGATGTTTGTAGGTTTATCGGCAAATATTAGTTTAATATATTCACTATCAACGTTAGTAAAATCAGATATAACTACATTAGGTTTAATAATTTGTTTTTCTAATAATGTACCTTCAGTATCATGTCCATCATAAACATAATTACCTTTTTCATCATAGCAAAGAAATCCAATACCTAATTGTTTAGATAATAAATAAGCTTTTTTAATACATGATCCAGGTAAAGTCTTTTTAAAGATAATATTACCTGTATCATTTTCTACTACAACACTTCCATTATATGTAATTGAATAATTACCTTTAGATGCAATATCTAATTGTTCTATAAAGCATTTAATACCAGTATAAGGTCTTCCCGAAGCAATAACAAATTTATTATCTTTATTAATCTTTTTAATTACTTCTTCATTAAATTTAGAAACTTCATGGTCATTATTTAATAATGTACCATCCATATCACAAGCGATTAACTTCATGTTATACCCTCGCAACACCGCTATCAATGGCAGCTTTTCCCACTGCTTTTGATACTTCTTCAACTACTCTTTTATCAAATGGAGAAGGAATAATATAATCTGGAGTTAATTCTTCATCTTTAATAATATAAGCAATTGCTTTAGCCGCGGCTAATTTCATTTCTTCATTAATCTTTCTTGCATGAACGCTTAATGCGCCTTTAAAAATGCCAGGGAAAGCAAGAATGTTATTAATTTGGTTAGGATAATCACTTCTTCCTGATCCTACAATATATGCTCCAGCTTCTTTAGCTTCAGGATAAGAAATTTCCGGAGTAGGATTAGCCATTGCAAAGACAATCGCTCCTTTATTCATATTTCTAACATCGTCTTGAGATACAATCTTAGGTGCGCTTAATCCAATAAATGCATCGGCACCAACTAATAAATCAGATAAAGTTTTTTCACCTCTAGTAGGTGAATCATATGTACCTTCATCTAATAATTCTTTGATTAAGAAATCATAAGTATCATATTTATCTTTAGAAACAACACCATTGATGTTATAAGCATTAATAGTTCCTACACCAATCTTTTTTAACATTTTCGCAACCATACTACCTGCTGCACCAGTACCAGACATTACTACTCTCATTGATTTTAAATCTCTTTTAGTCATTCTTGCGATATTTAAAAATGCTGCAGCAACAACAATAGAAGTACCGTGTTGATCATCATGGAAGACTGGTATATCCATTTCTTCTATTAATCTTCTTTCAATTGTTACACATCTAGGCGCAGAGATATCTTCTAGATTAATCGCACCTAATGTAGGTTCTAAGTATTTACAAGTTTTAATAATCTCTTCAACATCTTGTGTTTTTAAACAAAGAGGGAAAGAATCTATTCCTGCAAGTTCTTTTAATAAAATAGATTTTCCTTCCATAACAGGTATTGCGGCATATGGGCCAATATTTCCAAGTCCTAATACTGCAGAACCATCGGTGATAACCGCGACCATATTACCTTTTGATGTATATTTATAAACATCATTTTGATTTGCTTCTATTTCTTTACAAGCATAACTAACTCCTGGAGTATAGGCTAAAGATAAATCGTGTTGATTCTCTATCTTAACTTTTGAATATACCCCGAGTTTTCCTTTATTTTCTTCATGTAATTTTAATGATTCTTCTTTTAAATCCATAATTAAATCCTCATTTCTTTAATATTAATCAAATATATTATTGCCATTATAATCAATTGCGACAATCATTTTAAAACCTTCTACTTCTAATTTTTTTATAGATTCAGGTCCTAAATCAAGAAAAGCTACTTCTTGATATTTTTTAATACTGCCTGCGATTAATGCACCACAACCACCTGTTACTACAAAATACATAATATGATATTTTTTATAAATATCAACACATTCTTTACTTCTTGGTCCTTTACCAATAGTTCCAACTACTCCTAATTCATGCATCAAAGAAGCATAAGCATCCATTCTAGAAGAAGTTGTAGGACCAATAGATCCAACTATCTTACCTGGAGGAGTAGGAGTTGGTCCAGCATAATAAATAAAACTATCTTTTAAATTAACAGGTAATTCTTTATTATTTAAATATAGATCATTTAATCTTTTATGTGCTGCATCTCTCGCGGTAAATAATGTTCCTTTAAATTCTACTACATCACCAACTTTTAATGTCTTTAAAAGTTCTTGATCTTTTGGTAATTCTATTATCATAAGATTACCTCCTTATGACGTGAAACATGGCATTGAATATTAACACATACTGGTAAAGAAGCAATATGGCATGGGAAAAGATTTACTTTAACCGCTAGAGCAGTTGTTTTACCTTTTAATCCCATTGGTCCAATATTTAAATCATTAATTTCTTTTAATAATTCTTCTTCAAGTACTCTACCACTTTCAATCTGACAATGATCATCAAGTGGTCTAAGTAAAGCTTCTTTAGCAATAAGGGCACATTTTTCTATTGTTCCCCCAATGCCTACTCCTACAATTAAAGGAGGGCAAGGTCTTCCACCTGCTTCTTTAATAGTATCAATAACAAATTTCTTAACGCCTTGAATTCCTTCACTAGGGGCTAACATCTTTAATTTTGACATATTTTCACTTCCTGCTCCTTTAGGACATAAAGTGATTTTTAATTTATCTCCTAAACATGTTTTAACATGAATAATAGGAGGTAAATTATCCATTGTATTAACCCTATCTAAAGGATTATTTAAAGTAGACTTACGTAAATATCCTTCCTTATATGCAAGTCTTACTCCTTCAGATATAGCATAGTTTAAATCTCCATTTATAAATACCATATTACCTATTTCAACAAAAGCTACTACTATTCCTGTATCTTGACAAATAGGTAAATGTATTTCACTGGCAAGAACATCATTTTCAATGATTTGATCTAGTATTGATTTAGGTAAGCCTTCTTCATTATCTCTTGCTTTTTTTATGCATTCTAATAAAGAAGGATCGACATTAATACATGCATCAATTAAAGCATCTTTGACTTTTAAAATAATATCTTCAATTTTTATTTCTTTCATAATCTTACTCTTTCACAAATTTATCAATGATACAACCAACTGCATATAATAATTGAATGACAAAGGAACAAATAAAGCCAAATACTCCAACAGATCTTTGTCCTTGGATATAAGTGACTATATCAATAATTATGATAATAACTATTAAGATTGAATAGATAAATGAGAATTTAGAGACTTTAGTTTGTTTATCTAAGTATTTATGAATACCAGAAATTCCCGCAAGAAGGAAAATACAAATGGAAATAATACATGCAATAATATTAACTGTAATAGCGCCAGCAGATGAAGTACCTTCATTAATCATCGCACCAATTTCGATAAATCCCGCATAGATATTATAAAAAACTAAAAAGATAAAACCAATTGATGAACCAAGTAAGGTAACTTTGGCAAATCTTTTAATTCTTGTTTCAGTGACCAAATCTTTAAAGATTGATACTGATTCTTCTTGAACTAATACTTTAGAAGTCTTTTTATCAATAATAATGATTTCTTTAACTCTATTTTTCATTTGGAAAGATTGTTTAAATTCTTTTGGTTTTTCTAAAAATAATAAAGTAGTTGCTTCCCAAATAAAAACCCAAGCCATAATATCAAATACTTCACTACCAATATCTTTTTGTAATTCGCTTTGGAAAACACCAGTTGATTTTAAAATGGTTAAAATAAATATAAGGGTAATACCAACTAATATTAATATTGCCGCGGAAAGTTGTCTTTTTTGTCTTTTAACTCTCGCAAAATATAAAGATAATTCAATTGAATCATTAAAAGATTCCAATACCTTTTTAGATTTAACTTCATCAATATTTTCTACTTCAAAAATAATCTTTGCTTTATAAGTAAGTGGCATCATTTCAATTGAATCAGATATTTTATCAATTACCTCACTAGAAAATAAATTATTCTCATCACTAGGAGTATAATTTTCATAAAAATCACTCACATCATCAAAAGAATAATATAATGCCATGGTCTTATCTTCCTCATTCACATCATAATATTTTTTGATTAACTCATCTTTACGGTCATTGTCATTTGTTCTATTTATCATATTCCACCTCTTTGGGTTACATATTTATTTTATCACATAATAGATATTATTTTATAGAAGATTAATTTTTAATTAAAAAAGCTAAATTTTGTAAAAAAAGAACCTATGTTACCCAACATAGATTCTTGTAATTTTATAAACATCTTTAACTTCTTGTGAAGGTTCTTCATATTGATCAACCATCTTATAGATGACATCTTCTGGAACCCATTTATCTTTGATTCTTTTTTTGTTATTAACTAGATTAAAGTTAATATCTCTAGTTATAAACATAACTAATTCATATTCATCAAATTTTCTTAAATGGTTATAATAATGCATTCTTCTTTTATTATCTAAGAAAGTAGAATCCATAATCATAATAAAATCATTTTCACCATTTTCCACTAATTCATCATATTTCTTATTAGCATCATCAATCATCGTATTATAGATATCATACATATCTTTTGGAAAATATAAATAAGTTCCAAACATCTTACGACGAGTCTCATCACTATCAAAATGGTAGCAATTTTCTTTGTTATAATTATTGAAGATGTAAGTAGATTTACCACTTCCTGGTAAACCAGCAAGAACAATTAATTTTTTCATTAGATTAACTTCTTTCTTAATTTACTAGAAACAATATCAACTAAAATAACTAAGATGATAACACCATATAAAACTGCCGCGAGTTGAGGCCAGTGAGAGTTTTGGGAATGTACGCTGATGGAATAACCAACTCCACCTGCACCAACTAAACCTAATAAAGAAGCAGTTCTAATATTTAAATCAAAACGATAAAGAATAACATTTAAGAAGTTAGGAGCTACTTGAGGAACAACACCTAATTTAATTCTAGCCATTGTCGATGCACCACATGCATTTAAAGCTTCTAGTGGTCCTTCTTCAATGACATCGAGTTGTTCTGCATACATCTTACCAATCATGCCGATGGAATGAATGGATAAGACCATAACACCAGTAAATGAACCAAAGCCAAATACTTTAATAAAGATAAAGCCCATTAAGATTTCAGGGAATGTACGAATTAAAATAAGTAACATTTCAGAGATAATTGCCCATTTACCAACCATTCTTCTGCTTGCAAAGAAACCAAATGGAATTGATAATATGGCAGAAAATGAAGTACCGATAAAGGCAATCGCGAAAGTTTGTAATACTTCATAAATAACTGATTTTTCAAAACTAAAAGAACCATATCCAAAGAAATATGACCAATCAGGAGAGATAAATCCTTCAAGCATCTTACCAAATTTAGTCCAGTTTGGAGTTCTAAAATGTTCAAAGAATCCAATATCTAATGAAAACCATAACAATACTCCGATTAAAATACCAAAGAATACTAGGTTATAAATCCACTTCTTAGGACGTGCTTTATAAGCATCATCGACAGTAGCGAAATGTTTTTCTACGCGATAGAAAATCTTTTTATACCAAGGAAGTTTATCATATGCTTCTTGCGAAATAATTTTAAACATATTATTGCACCTTCCTTCTTAAGTAACTACTTAATAATTGTAATACGACAACAACGATAAATAATGGAATTAAAATAGCACCAACTTTATCATATTGAGTTGAATCGATTGCATCTGATAATAATTGTCCAATACCACCGGCACCTACGAAACCAAGAATTACAGAAGCTCTAACATTGATTTCAAAGACATAAATAATATTAGAAATTAAAGTAGGACGGATTTGAGGTGAAATAGAAATTGCATATGATTGCATTCTAGAAGCACCGGTAGATTTAGTTGCTTCAAATGGTTTCATATCACAAGTTTCAATTTGTTCATACATGAGTTTAAATAAAACACCTGTTGTAAACATTGCCATAGCGATAACACCAGCAGTTTCATTAAAACCAAAGAATACAGTTGCGAATACCGCTAAAACGAAGGTTGGAATTGATCTAAAGATATTTAAAATTATTCTAACAGGCATATATACCCATTTAGATGTAAAGATATTAGAACTTGCTAAAATATAAAAAGGAATAGAAACTAATGTACCAATAAATGTTGCAAGTCCAACCATTTCAATAGTCGCCCAAATTTTTGGAATCGCTACTTGGAAGATATAATTGACATATCCTTCGGAAGTTTTTAAACTCCATTTACTTGGAACAAACATTTGAGAGAAAATAACACCAAATTGAGAAAATCTCACATTGGTTGGTTTATCAATGACTATAAAAGAAATAACGATTAAAGCAACAACTAAAATTGTATAAAAAGGGAGAGTATTTCTCTTTTTATGCAATGTTTTTACTTCACCATTACTTAATGTGATATTAACATCTTTGTAAAAAAGACGATCATAAAGTTGTTTAAATTTAGTCTTCATGAACTTCACCTAATTTTTCATTTGATTTTAATGCTCTACCATAGATTTTTAATAATACATCATCATTAACTTCTTCTGGTTTACCATCAAAAACAATTCTACCTTTGTTAATACCGATAATACGAGTTGAATATTTTAAAGCTAAATCAACATGGTGCATATTTGCAACAATGGTGATTTTATATTCTTCGTTAATTCTTTTAAAATCATTCATAACTGAAATTGTAGTAATTGGATCTAATGAAGCAACTGGTTCATCCGCGAGAATAATATGTGGTTCTTGAGTTAAAGCTCTAGCTAAAGCAACTCTTTGTTGTTGTCCACCACTTAATTCATCTGCACGAACAAATGCTTTATCCAAAATACCTAATTTGTTTAATGAATCAAAAGCTAATTGCTTTTCTTCTTGGCTATAAACACCAAAAAGTGTCTCAAAGAAAGAGTGGTAACCCGCTCTTCCTCCGAGGACATTTTTATATACACTTGATCTTTTTACTAAGTTGAAAGATTGGAAAATCATTCCAATGTTTCTTCTTAAAATGCGTAATTCTTTACCTTTCGCAGAAGAAATATCTTGATTGTCAATTTTAATTGAACCTTCTTGAATATCATGCATTTTATTAATGCATCTTAACAATGTAGATTTACCTGCACCAGATAAGCCAATGATGGATACAAAATCCCCATCATTAATTGTTAAGTTAATATCGCTTAATGCAGGAGATGCTGCACCAGGATAGATTTTTTGTACGTTTTCAAAAACAATCATAATTTCCCCCGTGTAAGATATGTTTATTTATTTTAATTATTAATGCTTCAAATTAGATTAAATTGTGATCAACACAGTATGAATAGAATTCTCTTTCACCATCGAAATCTGAATCTTGTGCATCTGAATAACCTGTATGGCTATATAAACTATAAAGATAGTAAGCACCTGTACCTTGTTCTGTAGAAGAACCTTGTTTTACAACTGTCTTAAATGCAGTTTTAACTGCTTCTTTAGCTTCTGTTGATAATGAAGCTCTTGCAGAAATAGTATCGTTATAAATACCATCTGTAATTGCGATACATTTTGTATTTTCGAAAATTGATTTATTATTGTAATATGCTGATGTTGATTTATTATAACCGTTTGAATATCTTACATCCATAAATCCCCAGTAACCATCTACTTCGCCTGACATCATTGCTTCTAATGCTGCATCATAACCTGTGACATAGAGACCTTGGATTTGATTTGTCTTTGTTGGATCTAATGTGTCGACCATTTCCATGCCTTTGTCATTTAAGTATTTTAAAGGTCTTAAATAACCAGCACCTGAAGTAGTACCTTGACGTGCAATCTTTTTACCAGCTAAATCTTTAACGTCAATCTTACCATCGCCGTTAACGTCTTTATAGCAATTATTATTTACGATTAATGTTGAGCAATAATAGTTGACATCTTGTGTTGATTGTTGACCTAAATATTCATAGCCAGCAATTTCACCATTCATTGCTTTAATTTGTTGTTCTTCGCCTTGGTAATCAACTTGTACTTGATAGCCTTTTCTAACAGATGTTAATAATACTTCAACTGCACCTTCGTGTTTTAAAGTAGCTTCTGCATAACCTGATGCTGTTAAGAAACCAATATCAACTTGACCAGATAACATAGCTTCTGTTGTTGCTGCATATGTTGTACCTGTTGTAATCTTGAATTCATATTTGTCTGATGTTGCATTTAATAATGGTTCAAGATTAGTAGCTAATGTAGCAAGTGAACCTGGATCTCTTGATGGAACGAATTGGATGTTGATTGTTTCTTTTCCTGATTCAGAACTTCCACCGCAAGCAGTTAAGCCACCTACTAATAAAGTAGCGCAAGCTAAACAAGTTAAAATTTTTGTGTTTTTCATTTTTAATTTTTCCCCCGTAAATGAAATGGTCTAACACTAATTACTGACGAATTAATTTTAAAACCGTCCTTATTATCAACTAAATGTAAACATTTGTTAAATGGAAAACGCTTTCAAAAAAATTAAATCGAGAAATAAAAGTTAAAAAAATTTGGATATAAAAAAATGGATATATTAATATATCCATACTGTTTCTTTGATTTCTACTTTATTAATAATAAAAAGCTAATATACTTAATAAGAATAGCATTATTAATTTCTATTAAATCAATGATTTTAAATAATCAGTTATCATATCTTCTATTTCATATGATCCATCATTAACCTCATTAAGTCTATCAATTAATTTATTAATCATATCTAATAGTTGTGGTGCTAGTTCTTTTTCTCTTTCTTCATCAAAATGCATACCACTGACATCTTCAGGATCATTTGACCATAAAGAACACCATATGTTACTTATTTCCTTATCTAGATTTTGAAGTTGGATGTCATCATCAACTAATTTAACTCCTGTTGAATAGTTTCCATTTTCATCTACTTCGTCCTTAAGCAAAGGACCAAATACAAATTCTAATCCAATATAAACTAAATTTTTATCCATTATTACCTACTTCCTGTCTTAATTTTTTTAATTTAGTTATCGCATTATCGATTGATGACTTACTAAAAATTGCATAAAATTGTCAATTGAAGTTTTGTACATTTGCGTTATTTCCAATTTCAGCGAGTACCATAATTTATGACAAAGTCAATTTTTTATCACACACTTTATCACCCACTTTATCACCAACTTCATTTTGTAATAATCATAGGTGATAAATCAATATTTTAAATTGTTTAAAAAAACATAGTTAATCTTTCTATTACGGACACTCATTTGTGCCCTTAAAACGAAGTGACCAGGTAGATAGTTATTCCTATAATACTGGCGTTCGTCTCCTTAT
>CAVJGK010000040.1:0-11993 GCA_963648895.1 Lachnospiraceae bacterium
AGACATCTTTATTTTTAAATAAGAAGAATAAAGATACACCTAAAGATAATAATTCAGATACGCTCATGGAGATCCATAAACCTGTTTCTTGGAACATTAAAGGTAAAATATAGATACAAGCGACTTGGAAAATAAATGTTCTAGCAAGAGATATAAAACCAGAAACAAAGCCATTGTTTAATGCGGTAAAGAATGCCGAGAAGAAGATATTAAATCCAGCGATATAATAACTGATCGCATATAGTTTTAATGCATTAGAAGATATTTCTAATAAAGTAGGATTATCTTTAATAAAGGCTGAAGCTAATAAATTGGATGAAAGAATCGCGGCTGTCGATAAAACCAAGCAAAAACCTAAATAGATTTGTAAACTCTTTTTTAATAATGATTGTAATTCTTGATGATTTTGAGCCCCATATTGATAAGCGATTAAAGGAGAAACACCAATTGAATAGCCAAAATAAACACCAGTGAAGATAAATCCCACATACATAATAATCCCAAAAGCAGTAACTCCATCTTGTCCAATATATAACATTAATTGAGCGTTATATAACATATTGACTAAAGACATGGAAACATTAGATACCATTTCCGATAAACCATTGGATGCTGATTGAACTAATGGTTTTGCTTCTAATTTAGTTTTAACAAATCTTAAAGTGTTTTTCTTTCTAAATATAATTAAATAACCTATCGGTAATAATGCACCAAAAATACCAGATATTCCAGAAGCAATCGCGGCACCTACAACACCATATTTAAAAACAGAAACAAGTAAGAAATCACCTAATACATTGCTTAAACCTGCAATAACAGTGAAAGCAAAATTTAATAATGGTTTTTTAGCTACCACCATATAAGATTGCATAGAATATTGTAAAGAAAAGAATAATACAAAAGGAACTAATGCTTTACCATAGGAAATACAATAAGGTAACATCGCTTCATTGGCTCCTAGAAGAATTGACATAGGTTCTATTAAGAAAAAGCCGGCGATAGATAAAATAACATTGATAATTACAAGCAATATTATAGTCATAGTAAAATATCTATTACCTCTATGAATGTCTCCTTCACCATAAGTTTTTGAAACTAATGCGGCACCACCTGTTCCAAACATAAAGCCAAATACTCCAAGAATCATCACAAATGGGATAATTAAATTAACCGCGCTGAAGGCAGTATCTCCTTCGACATTGGAAATAAATAATCCATCTACAACCCCATAAATTGATGAACATATCATCATTAAAATGGTTGGTAAAGCAAATTTTAATAACTTTGCGTGGGTAAAATGCTGGTTCATCTCTGTCATAATTTCTACTCCTTTATTTGACTCGTAAAATATGATAAACTATACCCATAGGGGAGAGTCAACTATGAAAAATCAAAATTTGTTATCGATTGGAGAATTTTCTTTTTTAACGGGATTAAGCATTAAATCTTTAAGATATTATGATCGTATTGGAGTATTAAAACCTTCATATATCGATAAAGATAGTTCATATCGTTATTATACTAGAGAACAAATACCTTTTGTTAATATCATCTTCTTTGCTTTAGAAGCAGAAATTCCTTTAAATACCATTAAAGAAGATTTTATTAATGATGGTGAAATTGATTTTGAAAAGTTACTTGCTTATTCAAAAAAAGAAGTATTAAAGAAATTAAATAAACTTAATAGATGTGTAAGCAATATTAATAATTTAAATGAATTATCTATTGCAAAAAAAGAATATTTAAATAATGGTTATTATAAAGGTAAATTATGGCCGTTATATTTAGTATTAATTCCTTATGAAAATAATATTGATTCAAATGATTATGAAGTATTTATTTCTAAACATTTAAATAGATATTCAAAAAAAGAAATCTATATTGGATTATTATATGGGCTTATTAAAATTAAAGATCAAAGAAAACAATATGCATTTTTTGAAACTACCAAAGAAGATTTTGATTTATTAAAGAAAAGCAAAAAAGATATCACCTTGTTCATCGATAAAAAAGATTATGAATTTAGATTCTTAGAAAATCAATGCGATGTGGAAATGAAAGAAAATTCACCATATCAAATAATTACTAAAACTATGGATCACGTACTTGAAAATAATACTTATCAAATCATTGATATTTTAAGTTGATTTATCTTGTAGTTATATTTTATCGTGGTAGAATAATTACTTGTCAATGAGGTGAAGTATGAATTCAAAAAGCTTAGACATGACAAAAGGTAATCTATGGAAACAAATATTTATCTTCTCATTACCTTTGATGTTATCCAATTTATTACAAGTATTATTTAATCTATCTGATATCGCGGTTGTTGGTCAATTTGGTCGACCAAATTCTATTGGGGCAGTTGGTTCTACTTCAATATTAGTTTCCTTATTCACGGGAATTATGATTGGAATGGGAAACGCAGTAAATGTTATTGTGGCGAAAGCAATTGGACAAAAAGATAGTGATAGAATTCATATCACAGTTCATAACGGTGTTATTGTTTGCTTCGCTATTGGACTTATATTTGGTATATTAGGTATTTCTTTATCTTATCCATTATTAAGCGCGATTGGTACTTTAAGTGAAGTATTTGATGATGCTAGATTATATTTTTGCGTATATTTAATTAGTATGCCAGGGGTTGCTTTATATAATTATGGTAATGCGATTTATTCAGCGTTAGGTGATACAAAAAGACCACTTATTTTCTTGGCCATTGCTGGGGTATTAAACATTGGTTTAAATATGCTCTTTGTTGTAGCGTTTTCAATGAATGTCTTAGGTGTTGCTTTAGCTAGCGTTATTTCTCAATATTTATCAATGAGTTTAATTTTAATTTCATTAATTCGTAGGAATGATGAATTTAAATTAAAATTTAAAGAGATAAGACCAAATCAAAAAGATACTTATGAACTTTTAAAAATCGGTATTCCTGCTTCTTTACAAAATGCGATATTTGCCATTGCAAATTTATTTATCCAAGGAAGTGTTAATACCTTTGATGTAATTACAGTTAATGGTAATTCTGCCGCGACTAATTATGATGCCTTAGTTTATGATGTTATGGCTGCTTTCTATTATGCAGGTAGTTCATTTATTGGTCAAAACTTTGGTGCTGGTAAGAAAAAAAGAATCAAAGATACTTATTTAATATCATTAGTATATTCTTTAGGTGTTGGTTTAATTATCGGTTTATTCTTAGAATTTGGTGGAAGAGTGGCATTAAGTTTATTTACCACTGATGAAGCAACTATCACCGCTGGATTACCTCGACTTAGGATTATGGGATTTTCTTACTTTGTGTCTGCTTTAATGGATTCGGCAATCGCGGCTAGCAGGGGACTTGGGAAAACCTTTGTACCAATGGTAATAGAAATATTTGGTGTCTGCATATTTAGAATTGTCTGGGTATATACAATATTTGCCTATTATCATACAATTGAATCTTTATATTTATTGTATTTAGGATCGTGGGTGTTATCCGCGGCGATGGAAATACCTTGCTTTATTTATTATTATAAAAAACAAACTAAAGGTATGCAATCAAACTAAAAATAAAAGAAATCAAGATTGAACTCTTGGTTTCTTTTTTTACCTAAATCTTCGTTTTGTGTAAAAAAATACATTTTACGATTTCGTTTTATGTAATTCTTTACATTTTACGAAAATTTGCTATAATTTATATAGGTGATGATAGATATGGAAAATTATGAATTTAAAAGAAAAATTTATGATGAATTAATCAAATGGAATGACGATAAAGACAAAGTTCCATTGATTGTTGATGGCTTAAGACAAATAGGAAAAAGTTATATTGTTAATAAGTTTGCTCATGAACAATATGAAAATGTTATTACATATGATTTTAGACATAATAAAGACTTAAGAGAAATATTTGAAGGAAATATCGATGTTGATTCAATTATTAGAAAATCCGCGCCTTATTTTCCTAAAGCAAATTTTGTTCCATATAAAACTATCCTAGTATTTGAAGAAATAGGAGATTGCCCTTTGGCTAGAACTTCATTAAAAAGTTTTGCTTTAGATAAAAGATTTTCGGTTATTGGAACAGGTAGTTTATTAGGCGTTTTAAATTTTAGAAGAAAGAATAAAATCGATATTCCAACAGGCTATGAGAAAATCATTCAAATGACTTCGATGGATTTTGAAGAATTTTTATGGGCGAATGGATTAAGTCAAGAAAACATTGATGTATTAAAAGATTATACAAATAAAAAGCAAGAATTACCTCAAGCTATCGCAGATTATTATAAAGAAATGATTAAAAGATATGTAGTAGTTGGAGGAATGCCAGAATCTATTAAAATATTCTTAAAAACAAATAACTACATTCAATCACATGAATATTTAAATAACCTTATTAGAGATTATCGCGGTGATTTTGGCCGTTTTATCAATAAAGATAATGAAGAAGAAGTGGATTATTTCTTACAATCTAAATTAAATAAGATTTTTGATTCAATCCCTTCTCAATTATCGAGAGATACTGAGACACTTAAATTTAAATATTCTGAAGTAAAACAAGGTGGAAGAGCAAGTGAATTTGAAGAACCATTTGAATGGTTAGAAAAAGCTGGATTAGTACTAAGATGTTTTAATCTAAAAGCGATTGAAAAACCTTTAGAATCCAATTGTGATAAAACATATTTTAAAGCATTTATATCGGATATTGGATTATTAATGGCAATGTATCCTATTCCAGTTAGTCAAAATTTTTTAAATGATAAATTAGATAGTCGAAAAGGCGCAATATATGAAAACCTTGCCGCGGTTATGTTAAACAAGGCTAAATTGCCATTATATTATTTTTCTAATGGATCTAATCATTTAGAAATTGATTTTATTGTAGAATCAATGGATGAAATTATTTTACTTGAAGAAAAATCAGTCAATGGTAAAATGGCGGCTTCTAAAGCTTTAATGGAAGGTAAAACTCCATATAAAGCAGATAAATGTTATAAAATAATTAAAGAAAACTTTGGTGAAGGAAGTTTTTATACTTCTATTCCACATTACGCATTACCTTTCTTATTGGACCAAATTAAAAATGATTTAGAAAAAGGGATGGAATTAAAAAAATTAGAATATCCAAAATTATAAAAAAATATTGTGCGTAAAAGCACAATATTTTTGTTATTACTTAATTTTTAATCCGTCTTTAAATGCGTGGCCAACTACTTCTCCCAGCATTATATATTGATGTTTGGAAGAATCATAGGTGATGAAATTACATTTAGTTACATCGATTTTTCCTTGTTCATCTAATACTGATTCTTTCGCTCCAACATTGATAATATCACCAACTAAATAAGTGGTTCCATCTACTTCGGTTAATGAATGAACTTTACATTCTAAAGTAACTGGATATTCTTCAATAATTGGTGCATCTACAAAGCTTGATTTAATTACATGTAATCCAGCTTTTTCAATCTTATTAGGGACTTTATTGCCAGATTTAATACCAAAATAATCTGATTCAACAACTAATTCTTTAGTTGCGAAACTAATGCAAAATGCGCCTTTTTTAACGATGTTTTCAGTGGTTTTATGATCAGAACTTAGACATAGATGAACTTGGTTAGTATCATGAATTCCACCCCAAGCTGCATTCATCGCATTAGGGGAATTATTTTCATCATAAGAAGATATAATGATGACTGGTAAAGGAAAAAAGTAAGTTTGTGGTCCAAAATTTTTCATATTGAAAGCCTCCTAGTAGATTTATTATATTCTAATATCTCTAATTTATATATAAATTAGATGTCTTTTTAACGCCTAAGAATACTTTTTCTTGCATGTAAACTACAATTTAACTATTATAAGTATTATACTTATAAAGAGGTAGTTATGACAAAAACAACGAAAAAGTATATCTTATATATCTCGATATTAGTTATTGTCTCCGCATTAGCAGTTTATTTTGTTTTAAAACAAGATCCTGCCGCGGTTTTTTCTGCGTTATCTTCATGTGATTTAAAATATATCTTTATCGCCATTGGAATGATGCTACTTGTTTATATTATTGAAGCTTTAGTATTATTCATTCTTACTAGAATGTATAAAAGAAATTATCGCTTTGATAAAAGTATTTTAAATGTCATGATTGGTGTTTTCTTTTCTGATATTACTCCAAGTAGTTCAGGGGGACAATTTGTTCAAGCTTATACTTTTTCAAAACAAGGGGTCAAGATGACAAATGCCGCAAGTATTTTATTTATGCGCTTTATCATTTATCAAATTGCTTTAGTATTATTCTCAACTGTCGTATTCTTATTTAAGTTTAATGAACTTGCCTCTGCGACTGCATCTATTAATATCTTTGGTTGGAATTTCTCGATTGTTGGTTTATCGGTCATCGGCTTTATTATTAACTTCTTAGTTATTGTTGGATTATTCTTTTTAGCTTTTAGCAAAAGACTTCATAATTTCTGCATTAAATATGGAATTGGCTTACTCGCTAAAATGCATATTATTAAAAACAAAGAAGAACGCATTTTAAAATTAAATACAAAGGTCGAAACATTTAGAATTGAATTTAAAAGATTATTACAAAACTGGCAAGTATTAGTTTCCACTGGTTTATTATTCATTGTGGAAATGATTGTCGCAAACTGCATACCTTATTATATTGCAAAAAGTATGGGATTAGTTTTTTCTAATTCCAATGATGTAATTAACTTCATCAATGCAACATCAATGACTTTATTAACAAGCTGTATTACTTCAATGGTCCCAATTCCAGGTGCTTCAGGTGGAGCAGAACTTGTATTCCAATTCATGTTTGGTGGTACATTCTTTGTCGGCGCATCTGCAGGTGATATCTCTGCATTAATCCTTCTTTGGAGAGGGGTAACTTTCTATTTAGGATTACTTATTGGCTTTATTGTATTTGTTTCTTATCATGAATCTCCAAAGAAAGAATCATTCTTACATGGAGATAGTCGTACATTGCTTGAATTACAAGTTATTAACCTTGATGAACATAATAATCTTATCCCTAATGAAAAAGGAAAAGAGGTAAAAGAACATTCTATCCATATTGAACCACAATTATTGACAGTTGATGATATTGAAGCACATTTTGCTTCATTAAAAAATGATTTATCTGAACAACTTGAAACTAACGCAAAAACGTTAGAAAAAGAAGAAAAGAAGAAACTTTCTTTATTTAAGAGAAAGAAAAAAGAAGATGAATCTAAGGAGGGTAAATAATATGCGTATTGCTTTATTTACAGATACTTATCCTCCAGAGATTAATGGGGTTGCAACTGCGACTGAAACTTTAAAAAAAGCTTTAGAAATCCATGGACATATCGTCTATGTTGTCACTACTAATGTTTATTCAAACAAGATGACTTTTAAAGATAATATCCTTCGAATTCCTGGTATTACTTTAAAAAGAATTTATAACTATCGTATGGCAACTATGTTCCATCCAAAAGCGACAATGATTATTAAATCATGGAATTTAGATATCATTCATACCCAATCAGAAGGTGGTATTGGTATGTATGGAAGATTACTCGCACCTAAATTAGATGTTGCTTTAGTTATGACCTATCATACAGCTTTAACCGATTATACTTATTATATTACTCATGGTATTTTAGACCAATCGGCAAAATATATCTTAAAGAAATTTGTTAAAGTTGTTTCAACCGCGACTAATGAATTGACCACTCCATCTGTGAAAACCAAAGATGAATTAAGAACATTTGGTATTGATCGTTATATCAACGTTATTCCAAATGGTATTGATTTATCTTCTTTTGAACCAAAGAATTATTCAAAAGAAAAGATTGATGCTTTTAAAAAAGAATATGGTTTAGAAGATTGCTTTATTATTCTCACAGTTGGACGTATCGCGGCAGAAAAATCAATCGATGTTTTATTAGATGGATATAAAACATATTTAAAATCTAATCCGACAAGAAAAACAAAATTCTTAATTGTTGGTGATGGACCAGATAAAGAAAGACTTGAAAAGATGGCACTTGAATTAGGCATTGGTGAAAATGTTATCTTTATTGGCAAAGTCCCACATGAAGAAGTAGGATTTTACTACGTATTAAGTGACTTATTTATTAACGCCAGTGTAACAGAAACGCAAGGATTGACCTTTATTGAAGCAATCGCGGCAAAGACACTTGTTTTATGCAGATTTGATGAAAACCTTGCAGATGTTATTAAAGATAACGAAACAGGTTTCTATTTTAGCGATGATAATTCATTTAAAGACAGATTAAAATATATCATCGATTTAGATGAAGAAACAAAAAATAAGATAATAGAAAATGCATGCAAAAATAACGAGAAATATTCTATTAAATTATTCTATGAACGAATGGTGGAGGTATACAATCGTGCAATTAGAAAAAGATGGTAAATTAATTACCGAAGTTAAAATTACAAAAAAGAAAGTTGTTCTTAGTTTTGAAGATGGTGATTCTTTAGAAATAACTCCAACTACTTATACACATTTTTATTTATACAAAGATAAAACATTATCACAAAAAGAGATAAATGAAATAAAACATTTCAATGAAATTTCTATTGGTAGAGATTATGTTATAAATCTTGTTTCAAGCCATTTATACACGGAAAAACAAGTTTATGGTAAATTGATCAATACTAAGCATATTTCACCTAAAAACGCCTTTGAAATCATAAATTCATTAAAAGAATATGGATATATTGATGACAATAATTACGTCAATGAAATGTTTGAAATATATACGATGAAAAACTATGGCAAAAATAAGATCATCACTAAATTATTACAAGATGGTATTGATAAAAGACTTATTGATGCTTTAGATTTTGATGAGGAAGAAGAATATCTTAAAGCTAGCAATGATGTCGCGAGCTATATTAAAGGAAAGTCTAATTCTAAGAGCAAAAGAAAACTCTTAGAATCAACTTATAATCACTTATGCTTAAATGGTTTTGATTCACGAATCGCAAATGAAGCAATTAAAATCATTGAAGATAGTTTTGATGAGCAAAAAGAAATAGAAACATTATTAAAAGCGATTAATAAATACATAATTTCTCATCAAGTTGATTTAAACAAATACGAAGAAAAACAGAAATTAATTAATACTTTCGTGAGAAAAGGTTACTCTTATGATATGATTAATAACTGTGTGGAGGAACTAACCCATGAACAAGAATGTTAATGAATATTATGAAGGATATAAATTAGAAGGTGCTGAATTATTAATCAATAATGTCACTAAAGGTGCATCTGGAACAGGTAGCCCATACTTATCTATTACATTACAAGATAATACAGGTTCTATCCTGGGTAAAAAATGGGATGCAACTGATTTAGATATCATCACATGTGAAATTGGTAAAGTCATTAAAGTAACTGGTGATGTAATTGATTATCGTGGAAATAAACAACTTAAGATTTTAAAAGTAGAAGAAGTTGATCAAAATTTAGTTGATATAACAAAACTGTGTATGCCTTCTCCAGTTCCTCAAAAAGATTTAGAAACTGCGTTAAAACAATATATCAACATGATTCAAAATGAAGACGCAAAAAAGATTGTTACAACATTAATTGATCAATATTACAATCAATATGTTACTTATCCTGCCGCAAAATCTAACCATCATGAATTTATGTCTGGTCTTTTATACCATACTCTTTCTATGGCTGGAACTGCTACATTAATTGCTTCTAGATATAACCATGTCAATAAAGATATCTTAATAAGTGGAGTATTACTTCATGATTTAGGTAAAGTCATTGAATTATCAGGACCAGTTGCGACTCAATACACTATGGAAGGTAAATTACTTGGCCATATCTCCATTGTTTGTAGTGAAATAAGAAGAGTATCTAGTGAATTAAATATCAAAGGTGAAGTACCTATCTTATTAGAACATATGGTATTATCTCATCATGGTAAACAAGAATTTGGTTCTCCTGTTCTACCTATGACTAGAGAAGCATTAATCTTAAGTGTTGTTGATGATTTAGACGCAAAAATGAATATTCTTGATAAAGCTTATGAAAATGTAGAAGAAGGAGAATTTACTTCTAATATCAAAGCAATGGATGGAAGAGCATTTTATAAACCACATTTAAAATAATATTAAAGAATTTAGTCCCTTAAGTTAACCAAGAGATTGGAAACTTGAAGGGCTTTTTATTTGATTAATCATCATTTATCACGAAACACTTAAATAAAATACCACGAAACACTTAAATGAAATACCACGAAACACTTAAATGAAATGCCACGAAACACTTAAACAGAGTTGAATTTAGTGCTATATTTATACTATAATCAAGTAGAGGTGAGGATTATGGAATATAAGTATAGAGATAGAATAGTTGATAAAGTATTAGATGATATTACAAAAGTATATAATGCAGTTAACATTGTAGGACCAAAAGGATGTGGAAAAACTACTACTGCAAAGCAAAGAGTAAAGACTGTTATTGAATTTCAAGATGAAGAACAAAGAGAAAACTTACTTATGATTGCTTCCACATCACCAATTCAATTTTTAAAAAATCCTAAACCAATATTATTTGATGAGTGGCAAGATGCGCCAAAAATATGGGGAACTATAAGAAAAAATTGTGATGATAATCCAACTGATGTTGGCTCTTATTATTTAACTGGTTCTAGTTCTGCGAATATCGATACACCTCATACTGGCACATTAAGAATATCTTCTATTAGAATGAATCCAATGAGTTTATTTGAAATGGGGAAATCAAATGGTGAAGTAAGCTTAGAACAATTATTTAATAATCCTGATTCTTTTGTAGGATGTAAATCGAATATGTCAATAGAAGATATAATCGACGCAATATGTGTTGGTGGATGGCCAAGAACTATGCTATTTGAAGAGGTTAAATATCAACAAATTATCGCGAAAGATTTATATAAACAAACTTATTCAAAAGATATATCACAAATTGATAATGTTAAAAGAAATCCTAATATTGCAAAGGCGATTTTACAATCTTATGCAAGAAACATTTGCACTCTTGCGGATACCAAAACTATATACACAGACGTAAAAAGTAATTTTGATATCTCTGAACCAACATTTCATGATTATTTAAACGCATTAGAAAAATTATTTATTGTTGAAGATATTGAACCTTGGTGCCCTGCAATTAGAAGTAAATCTAATATAAGAAGTGGTAAGAAAAGAAATTTTGTTGATCCTAGTTTGGCCGTCGCAGCATTAGGACTTTCTCCAGAATATTTTTATAAGGACTTTAAGACATTAGGTTTCTTATTTGAATCATTATGCATTAGAGATTTAAAAGTATATTCTCAAAGACAAAATGGAGTAATTTCATATTATCATGATAGATATGGATTAGAAGCTGATGGTGTATTACATTTAGAAGATGGTAGATATGCACTTATAGAATTTAAAATGGGCGAAAGTGAAGTTGAAAAAGGTGCTAAACATCTTTTAGAAATTGAAAGATTAGTTGATCAATATAATCAAAAAGAAAAACAATGTATATTACGTAAACCAGATTTAAAATTAATTATTACTGCGACTGAATATGGCTATAAAAGAGAAGATGGAGTATATGTAATACCTATTGGATGTTTGAAAGATTAATTAAAAAACACATCAATTGATGTGCTTTTTAGTAAATTATGAATGAATAAAATCTAAAGACTGATGGTTTTTGATATATAATTTATTTTAATATTAAACTATAATTCGATAAATAATAATTTACTTGTTCCACTTAATTCGGAAGTAAAACATTCATTTAACTCTTGTTCTATTTTATTTAAATGAGATTCAAAATCATATCCTCTAAAAATTGAAATAACTTCACAAAAATTATCCTTTATCAAAAATATTTTATAATTATCTTCAAGTGTGAATATTATTCCTTGAGTATCTAGGAAGGTGTATTCTTCATTTGTTTTATTATAAATTGCATTTTGTTCACTGTTAACAATAGT
>CAVJGK010000041.1:0-11776 GCA_963648895.1 Lachnospiraceae bacterium
TATTTCGCTCCCTCACGTTTTAAAACTGCAGGGATAGTTTTAAAAATTAAACCTAGATCGAACATTAAGCCTCTTTTTGCGAAATATTCAATTTCTAATCTTTGTCTTTTACCTGATTTGAAAGAAACTTCACTTCTTCCATATACTTGCCAATAACCGGTTAAACCAGGTTTTGCAGAGAAAAGAATTTCTCTTTGTGTTTCATTAAAGTTTTCATATACTTCTCTATCACTCATTGGACGATATCCAACAACTGACATAGAACCACCTAAGATATTGAATAATTGAGGTAATTCATCTAATGAAGTCTTTCTTAAGATATTACCAAATTTAGTAATACGTGGATCATCATCTAATTTTCTTTCTTTTAACCAAATTTCTTTTTGTTCTTTGGTCAAATAATAATCAATATTAGATTCTGCATCGTTACACATTGTTCTAAATTTATATACTTTAATTTCTTCTCCATCCTGACCAATTCTAACATCAGCGAATATTGGATGACCTTTAGTAACAAAAGCATTAACTATATAAATAAGAAGTAATAACCAAGAAAGAAGAATAATAACTACTAAAGATGAGAAAAAATCAAAGATACGTTTAATGGTGTTATACCATAAGTTTTCTTTTTTAGTATAGGCAATGACTTTAATTTCCATTGTGCTAGTGTTATCAAACATTTTTCTCTCTCCTTTCTTTTTTACTTTAATATATTTAACTTAAACTTAATTTAAATATTCATATTATTATAAATAATAATATTGCATCTTTTTTCAAGACGCTTAGATAAAGATAGCATATAAAAGGTTAAAAAGTATATGAAAATTTTATTCTTAAGCGCTTACATTCCATTATTTTAACTTTCAAAAGTGTAAATTGTTTTTATTTTACTTTTTTAATTAATTTCATAAGAGTTGGCTATCATGTATTTGTATATATACTCACGAGTATTATACTCATGAGTATATAAGGAATTATTGTTCAGATTTAAGATATTTAATTACCATTTAAATAACAAAAATACCTGACATTTTAAATGCCAGGTACATACATTTTTATTGGAGCAATCAACGAGAATCGAACTCGCGCCTAATGCTTGGGAAGCATCAGTTCTACCATTAAACTATGATTGCAAAAAGGTGTTTCCACCTTTAAATTAAATATAAATAAATGAGTTCTAGAGTATTTTTAATACCATCGATATGAGTTCTTTCCATACCATGAGAAGCATGAACACCTGTACCGATTAATGCGCCTTTAAAATCTTTACCAGCGCGGCATGCTGCAGAAACATCACTGCTATAAAATGGGAAAATATCAACGGTATATTTAATATTATTTTCTTTTGCGAGATTAATTAATTTAGTAGTTAATTCATAATCATATGGACCACTCGCGTCTTTCGCACATATTGAACATGAATATTCATTACCTGCTAAATCAAGACCAATACATCCCATATCAAGAGTAACAAATTCCGATATTTCATCACTTACCATGCTCGCTCCATGCCCCACTTCTTCATAGACGACAAAATACATTTTAGTATTATATTTAGGAGTAATATTGTTCTCTTTCATATAAGTTAAAAGCATTAATAATATAACTACAGAAGCTTTATCATCAATAAATCTTGTTTTTAAGAAACCTGAATCAGTGATTTCAAATTTAGGATCATAACAAACAATATCACCATTTTGAATACCAAGATTTAAAACATCTTCTTTAGAAAAGACTTTTTCATCAAGTCTAACTTCTAAATTATCAATATCTCTAGATTTAGTTTTTGCATCAGGATAAACATGTACTGCTGGAGATGTAGATAAAATAGTACCTGTATAAACTTTACTATCTCTAGTATAAATTTTACAATATTCACCATCTAATGTTGGAGTAGAAGGTCCTCCTAAGACACTTAAGGCTAATGTACCTGTACTTTTAATAGAACGAACCATTAAACCTAATGTATCTAAATGTGCGCTTGTTGCGACAGTTTTAGATTTATCCTTACCTTCAATGGAAACTTCTAAAGCACCATTATTTAAGATTTTATAATCATATCCTAAGTCTTTGATGTAAGATTCAACAAGTTTTACTGCATTAAAAGTAAAGCCTGTTGGAGAATCACAAGTAAAGACTTCTTTAGATAATTTTTTAAATAATTCTAAATCAAATGTAATCATATCTTTCTCCTTTTAGTCGATAACATCAATAAATTCTGCTTCGACGTATTTACATAAAATATTTGGATCAATTTCAATTTGATAACCCACTTTTCCAGCAGAAACGCATATCTTATCAAATAAAATTGCCGTATCATTAATAACTGTTTTAAACTTCTTTTTCATTCCAATTGGTGAACATCCTCCATGGATATAACCAGTTAAAGGAAGTAATTCTTTTTGGTGAATCATTTCAATTGATTTAACATTGACTGCTTTAGCAGCTTTTTTTAAATTCAATGAATGATTTACTGGTATACAAAATACATAATAATTTCGATCATTTGCTTTAGTAACAAGTGTTTTAAATACTTGTTCAACATCTTGATTTAAAACTTTGGCCACTTCTTCACCATTAGTGATAGAATTATCATATGAATGCATATCATATTCAATTTTCGCTGCATCTAATAATCTTGATACATTAGTCTTTTCCATTTTGTTTACCTATATTTTCTCTTGCTAAAGCAAGCATTAATTTAATTCTATTTTCTTGGTTAACTTTACTAGCAGATGAATCATAATCAATTGGAGTAATATTAGTTTCTGGATATAATGATTTTAATTTGTTCATAACACCTTTACCACATACATGGTTTGGTAAACATCCAAATGGTTGAGCGCAGACAATATTAGGATAACCTTCTTTGATTAATTCTTTCATTTCTGCCGATAATAACCATCCTTCTCCCATCTTCGCACCATGTTTAATAACACCTAAAGATTCTTTTCTTGTTTCTTTAAATGGTTTCATTGGTGTAAAGGAAGAATATTTCTTAATTGATTTAATCATCAATGTTTCATAACGCGTAATAAACTTTAATAAGAAAGTATTATAGATCTTTTTAGATAATTTAGTTCCATAATAACGATGATCATATTCACCATTCGCAAAGCAATATAATAAGAAACCAAAGACGCCAGGAACACAAATTTCTGCCCCTTCAGAGATTAAAAATTCTTCTAAATTGTTATTACCAATGGATGCATATTTAACATAGATTTCTCCAACAATACCAACCTTTGGTTTTGGAGTAATTTCAATTGGTAAAGAAGCAAATTCTTTAACAATTGCTTTTAAGTTCTTTTTAATTTGATTAAAAGAAGAACCTCTTCCATTTCTTAATTCATTTCTTAAATAATTATTCCATTTAACAACTAAAGCATCAGAACTTCCTTTAGTTACTTCATATGATCTAGTCTTATTATGTAGATACATTAAAGTATCACCATAAGTAACCGCGGCAAGAAGGTTCATTAAGAAAGGAAGAGTAATATCAATTCCTTCTGATTTACTTAAATCACCTAAGTTTAATGTGATAACTGGAACAAATCCAAAACCAGCATTTTCTAAAGCTTTTCTTAATAATGGGACGTAATTGGTCGCTCTACAACCTCCACCAGTTTGTGTTAAAACTAATGCGACATGATGAACATCTTCTTCATGTTTTAAAGCATCGATAAATTGACCAATAACACATGTTGCAGGATAACAAGTATCGTTATGAACATATTTAAGTCCTTCTTTAACTAAGATTGTTTCTTTGTTTTGTAAAATCTTAGCCTTAAAACCCATCTTTTCAATCGCACCTGCGATAATATCCATATGGGAATCTAAGAAAGAAGGAACTAAAATAGTATGAGTTTTTTTCATTTCAGGAGTGAATTTTGGATAGTTTAAAATATATTCTTTATTTTCCATTCTTTTCTCTCTCCTTTCCTTCTAAAGCAGCGAGTAAAGATCTAATTCTAATTTTTACCGCGCCTAAATTAGTGATTTCATCAATCTTGATTTGAGTATAAATCTTACCATTAGATTCTAATAATTTTTTAGTTTCATCAGTAGTAATGGCATCTAATCCACATCCAAATGAAACAAGTTGAATTAAGTTAACATCTTCATTATCAGAAGCATATTTCGCCGCAGAATATAATCTTGCATGATATGTCCATTGATTAAAGACATTAGTCGCGAATTTCTTATTTAAATGAGAAATGCTATCTTCTGTAATAACCGCGCAATTAAAACCAAGAATTAATTTATCAATACCATGGTTGACTTCTGGATCAACATGATAAGGACGTCCAGCAAGAACAAAGATACGTCTTCCTTCTTTTCTTGCTTTAGAAATAATAATTTTTCCTTGTTCACGGATATATTTCATGTAATTGGAGTATTCCTCATAAGCTTTATCTGAAGCTTGCTTAATTTCTTTTTTGCTAAATCCACCAATACGATAATTTAATATTTCATAAATCTTTTTATTGAATTGTTTTTTATCATATAAAGCAACATAATCTCTAATAAATGTTAAATCTTTTAATCTTTCAACGTTGTTGATGATAGTTTCAGGATAATAAGCAACAATTGGACAATTGTAATGATTTTGAGAAATACCTTCATCAATGTTATAAGTCATACATGGATAGAAGATGGTTTTAAATCCATCATCGATTAATTTTTCAATATGTCCATGGACTAATTTAGCAGGATAACATGCAGTATCTGATGGAATTGTATGTTGTCCTTTATGATATAAAGTAGGTGATGAGAATCCAGAATTATGAACTTCAAAACCTAATTCAGTAAAGAATGTATACCAAAAAGGTAATAATTCATAATTATTTAAAACTAAAGGTAAAGCAATCTTACCTCTTTTTCCCTCTTTTGGTTGATAAGACATCAACTTATTTTGAATAATCTTATATAAGTTATACTCATCTGATTGAGATTTTTTAGTAATAGGTTTTTCACACTTATTACCGGAAATAAACTTAGTTCCATTATTAAATGTATTCATTGTTAAAGCGCAATGATTGTTACAACCATTACAGTTGAATGAAACTGTCTTAAATGTAAATGCATTAATTTCATCTAAAGAAATAATACTAGATTTTTCTAGTTTTAATTCTTTTGCTTGTAAAGCAGAACCATAAGCACCAGCAAGACCGGCAATATTAGGTCTAGTAACATTTAAATTTAATTCTTTTTCAAACGCTCTTAAAACAGCTTCATTATAGAAAGTACCACCTTGAACAACAATGTTTTTACCAAGTTCACTAGGATCTGCAACTCTAATAACTTTATATATTGCGTTTTTAACAACTGACATTGATAAACCAGCAGAAATATTATCAATAGTCGCTCCATCTTTTTGTGCTTGTTTAACACTAGAGTTCATAAATACTGTACATCTAGAACCTAAATCTACTGGCTTTTTAGCGAGTAAACCTAATTTAGAGAAATCTTCAATGTTATATCCTAAAGCATTGGAGAATGTTTGTAAGAATGATCCACATCCTGAAGAACAAGCTTCATTTAAGAAAATATTAGAAATGACACCATTTTCAATTTTAAAGCATTTAATATCTTGTCCGCCGATATCGATGATGAAATCAACATTGTTATTGAAATGTTTCGCCGCTTTAAAATGCGCCATTGTTTCAACAATACCATAATCTAGTGAGAAAGCATTTTTGATTAAATCTTCTCCATAACCTGTTGAACATGCACCTTTAATCTTCGTATCAGGATTAATAGAATAAATCTCTTTTAAAATATCTTTAAAAACGATTAATGGTTTACCTTGGTTAGGAAGATATTTTGTATATCTGATATTTTCATTATCATCGATTAAAACCACTTTTAAAGTAGTAGAACCAGAATCAACACCAAGATATAAATTATCTTTATATCCTTCTAAAGGTAAAATATCAACATGCGCTAAAGCATGTCTTTTTCTAAATGCATCCAATTCTTCTTGGCAAGAAAATAAAGGATCATTATAAGCATAATTACCACTTGCTTTTGATTCTTCAAATAATTTTAAAACATCATCTAATAAATACTTTTTAGATGCACATAAGCCTGAACCCAATGCAACATAGAATAATGAATTTTCAGGACATGTACCTTTTAAATTTAATGATTCGTCAAAAGAATTTCTTAATTCAGGAATAAAGGTTAAAGGTCCACCTAAATAGACAATATTGCCTTTAATTTCTCTACCTTGAGCTAAACCACCAATAGTTTGGTTAACTACTGATTTAAAAATTGATCTAGATACATCTTCTTTAGATGCACCTTGGTTTAATAAAGCTTGAATATCAGTTTTAGCAAAAACACCACATCTAGAAGCAATGGTATAAGTTTTTTCTGCTTTTGAAGATAAAGTATTCATCTCTTCAATTGAAACATTTAATAATGTTGCCATTTGGTCGATAAAAGCACCTGTACCACCAGCACAAGTACCATTCATTCTAACTTCCAAACCATGATTTAAAAATAATATCTTTGCATCTTCTCCACCAAGTTCAATAATGCAATCGGTATCTTTTAAATAAGTTGTCGCAGCAACTCTAGTTGCATAAACTTCTTGAACAAAGTCAATGTTTAAACTTTGAGCGATTCCCATTCCGGCTGAACCACTCATACCAATATAAACTTCTTGGTTTCCTATAATGTTTTTATCTTTTAATTCTTGTATAACTTTTAATAAATTTTCTTTGATATGAGAATAATGACGAGTATATGAAGAAAAGACTAATGCTCCTTCATCATTTAATACTACACATTTAATCGTTGTTGATCCAATATCTAATCCAATGCGCATAAATGCCTCCATTTCTAGATTATTATAAAAACATTGTGGTTAAAAAACAATAAATAAAAAACTAACTATTCTTATTTTTTATAAAAAAATAATATCTTTATTTTTATGTATTTCTATTATATAATGTAATCATATTCCAAGGAGGGTTAACTATGGGATTATTTAGCAAAAAACAATTATTAAAAGTTATTGAATTTGAAGACGAATCAAAAGACGTCTTAGTAAACAAATATCAATTAAAAGATCGTGACGAGATTATGAACTCTTCTACATTAGTAGTAAGACCTTCTCAAATCGCATTATTTGTACACAAAGGACAAATTTGTGATATATTCGCACCTGGTACATATAAATTAGCAACAGAAAACATTCCTTTCTTAACTAAATTATTATCATTACCTACAGGCTTTGATTCACCAATTAAAGCTGAAGTATATTTCATCAATACAAAACAAATTACAGGTTTAAAATGGGGCACTCAAAACCCTATCATGATGAGAGATAACGATTTTGGTACAGTAAGATTAAGAGCATTTGGTATTTACTCATTCAAAGTAAAGAATGCAAAAGCATTTATGGAAGAAATGTTCGGTAACAATTCTATCTATAAAGCAAGCGATGTTGCAGAACAAATGAAACCAGTCATTATTCAAGGTTTCTCTGATGCTATCGCAGAAAGTAAAATATCTGCATTAGACTTAGCGGCAAACTACAAAGAATTCTCAACAACTATCTTAGAAAAGAACCAACCAGAATTTGAAAGATTTGGTCTTGAATTATGCACATTAGTCATTGAAAATATTTCTCTTCCACAAGAAGTTGAAAAGGCTCTTGATGAAAGAACAAAACTTGGTGTATTAGAAGACAAGATGGGTACATACGCTCAATACAAAGCTGCAAACGCAATGGAAGAAGCTGCAAAAAATCCTAATGGTAACAATATGGCAGGTTTAGGTGTTGGTATTGGTGCTGGCGCAAATATTGGCGCAATGTTTGGTCAATCTTTAGCAAATGCACAAAATAAACCAAAAGAAGCACCTGCTGCAACAGGTACAAAGAAATGTCCAAAATGCGGCGCAGATGTTCCTTCAAATAGCAAATTCTGTCCAGAATGTGGCGAAAAAATGCCAGTAGCGAAATTCTGTTCCAACTGCGGAGCAAAATTATCAGAAGGTGCAAAATTCTGCCCTGAATGTGGAGAAAAACAATAATGGAAAACGAAGAAGAAGTTAACACAAAAGAAATCTCTTCTAGCGATAAAAAATGTCCTACTTGTGGATCTGAATTAAGTTTCGATCCAGCAAGCAAGAAATTAAAATGTTGCTCATGCGGTAACTTTTACGAATTTGATTTAGTATTAAATAACGATAAACACGATTTAGATCTAGAATCTCAATCCATCTCAACGGAAAATTGGGCAAAAGAATCTAAATTAGTCAAATGTAATTCATGTGGGGCTAATATCATGATTAATGGTTTAGCCATCACTCAAGAATGTCCTTACTGCGGTTCTAAATATATTGTAGAAACAAAAGAAATTCCAGGATTAAAACCAGACTGTGTTGTCCCTTTTGCTTTCAACCAAGAAGATGCAAAAGTTAAGTTTAAACAAAAAATCAAAGGCAAATTCTTTGTTCCACACAAATTAAAGAAAGAATTCTCTGACGCAGAAATTAAAGGTATTTACATTCCAGCCTTTGCCTTTGATGGAGAAACTTTCTCTACTTATCATGGTACTGTACAAGTTGCAAAACAAGTTAAGACAAAAGAAGGTTATAGAACCGTTTATGAAACTAGACCTATTTCTGGAACCTATAATTATGATTATTGCAATTTAATCATTGAATCATCTACTCAAATTGATGATGCACAATTATCATCAATTAAACCTTATAATCTCCATGAATCTTATGCTTATAACAATGATTTCTTACGTGGTTATTATGTCGAACAATATGTTGATACAATTAAAGATTGTCACTCTGTTGCCGTTAATAAAGTTGGTGCTGATATCAAAAGCGGTATTAGTTCTAAATATTCAGGAACAGTAACAAGCTTATTTGTTGATACTGACTACTCTAACGAAAAATATAATTATCAATTATTACCTTTATATTACGTATCATTTAAATATAAAGAAAAGAAATATACAGCTTTAATGAATGGTCAAACTGGTAAAGTTGGTAAAGGATTACCTATTTCAAAATTAAAAGTAACTCTTGTTGTATTAGTTGTTTTAATACTTATAGCATTAGTTGTCTTCTTCATTATGAAATCAGAATAAAGAAAGGATTTATCTATGAATAAAGTTAAAAGAAATAAAAAAATTTATACTATTCTCTCCGCGATTGTCTTAGTCCTTGGTGTTGGAGCATTAGTCGGAAGCGTATTTACCCTTATAAGCGGTATTTCTAAATTCGGTGTTGAAAACGGATTAGTATCTGCAATCATCGTTACAATTGTCGGGGTTTTATTAGTAGTTTTAGGTGGTTTCTTAGTAGTACTTGGTATTTATCATTTATGGATTGCTTCTGCATTAGTCGCAACAAATGGCAATTTAACTGATGGTAACGACTTAGCAAATAAAACTCTCAATTCTAAAAAATGTCCTAAATGTGGATGCACAAATACTGGCGATGTACACACTTGCCAAAGTTGTGGAGAAAAATTAGATTAATAAGCAAAAAACTTGGCACTGCCAAGTTTTTTATTTGCCTTCATTTTTCTTTAATTCTTTTTCTATCCAAGCCATAATCACATCTACTAGATATTCTTGTTCTAGCTTTGATAATTCCTTATTTGGTTGGATTTTATGCCATTTTCTTATACATTCTCGACAACAAGTTCCCGTTGCATGTTGAGCGATAAAAACAGGATGTCCACGCATCGGAGTTTGTTTTCCATCATTGGGAATAATTGCAGGTGCTTCTCTTTTTTTAATAAAATCAACTGCATGGCTTTTAATCGTATCTATGCCTTTTAACGCAATATAATCAATATCTTTTTGACTTAAATGAAAAGAACTACGAAATTTAGAATTGCTCAATCTTTCAAATAATTGAGCGATATTTTCTTCATTATTCATATTAATCTTCTATATGATTCATAACGCGATGAGTAAGCTTGTAACTCGCTTCATCCATTTTTCTTTTATGCTTATTAATATTTACTAAATGATAAATCCAAATTCCTAATACAATAGTTGATATTCCAATAAGAACCATAGAGATAGTAAACATAATAACAAATGTGGTATCTTTTTGTTTATTATCCCCATACATCGAAGCAACAACAAGAAATAAAATAAAACCAATAATATATCCTAATATATAAATTAACGCTAAGAATTTACTTCTTCTATGATGATGTAGATATAGTTTTTTTTCATCATCTCTAATTTTAATTAATTGTTCGTTTTTTGTCATAATTTCACCTTTTAACTTCTATAAGTCTAAATGAAAAAGCATATGTTTTCAATCATATGCCCATTATTTTATATTTAAAATACTTTTTTATTTCTTTAATAATTTAGTCAGTTTATTTCCTTTGGAAGCTTCTTCTAGACCTTCTTTAGTTATTCCATGTTTTAACCACTCCATTGGGATATCATCGCTAGAATAGCCTGCAATTAAGATACATTGAGCATGTACACCATAATCACCAGTTTGAACAACTGCTTTACAACGATCACGCATTTGGTAATATTCTGGAATATAATGCATTACATGGATATTTTCTTCTCCAAACTTATTTACTAAGAAGAGATAATCTTTTTGGTTTAATTCAATCATGTCTTCTGTGACTATCGCACCTTCAAAATCTCCTACATCGACAATAACATCGACAATATCTTGCATTGAAGGAACTCCAGTTACAGCTTCTAAATCAATATATTGAACAGATGGATCAAGAGGATAAAGGGCTTTAGAAGATGTACCACTTCCCGCATCTGCGATAAATATCATTTCCCCATGGCGTATTTGGGCAACTAACGAAGCTAGTTCTTTATTTAAAATTCTTTTTTTCATACTTTTCCCTCCATTTTTAATTATATCTTATCAATAATAAATATAATAAAATCTTACATCGAATGTATCTTTTTTTCAATACGTAAGATTGCTTCAATATGCATAATCCAATGTCTAGAAAAAGGCATTTGAATTAATCCTTTAATATCTTTGTTACACCAATAATCAATTAACCAATAAGCACTTTCTTTATTACTTACAACTTGTAAGAGCTTTAATCTTTTTTTATCTTCATCAGCAAATTTCTTTTTTAAATCTTGATAAGTAAGTTTTTTAAGAAATTCTTCACTACTTTCTTTTACCTCTAAAGCATATTCATATAAAGCATCTAAATCTAATTGTTTTGAAAAATCTTGAATTTCTAATTCCTTTAGTTCATTACCTGTTGTAATTAGAGGTGAAGAGATACGTTGTTGATAATTACCTTTAAAAAATATTTCTTCATCCTTACAAATTAAACTATGACAAACAATATCTTCAATTCTAAAAATATGCCATATAGAATAAGCGATAGTTTTACTATGATATCCATTTGCGTTTATAAAAGGAAGTGCGTTAAATTCTTCCTTATTTAATTCCTTTTTCGTATCTAAAAGTACTAAAAAAAGAGCATTACGTAAAGTAAGTAAAGTATCTATTCCTTTAGAAAAAGTTATTTCTTTTTTCAATTGTTCTTGCATGGTTTTATTTAAATTAGACCACTCTTTATTCATAATTTACTACCTCATGTGAAAGTAACTTCTAAATCATTTACTTTAAATTATCATTTAATAATTTGAATGTCAAGAAACCTAAAATATTAAACAAACATCATTTCATCGATAATGAATATACTTCTATTAGCCAAAAATGAAAAAATATTGATTTTGGCTAATAGACATAATATAATTTTCATAAAGAAGTAATTTCTTGG
>CAVJGK010000042.1:0-11549 GCA_963648895.1 Lachnospiraceae bacterium
AAAAAATAAAAACCCATCTTTCGATGGGATTAAAAGATGTAATACCTAAGGGATTGTTTAGAACTTATGAAAGCATGCATAAAGGTTATTTTGAGATATATTAAGTTCTAAAAGATACCACATCTTTTATGACTATATAATATGTAATTAAACTTAACTATAACTTAAAATTTTATATTATTTTAAATTTATTTCAAATTTAATTTCTTTACCATCTTTGGAATTACAAGAAATAGTTCCTTTATGTAATGACACAATAGCTTGGGCAATACTTAAACCAATGCCATGTCCACCTAGTGACGAGTTTCTACTAGAATCTAGACGATAGAATCTTTCAAATAATACATTTAAATTACCTTGAGGTACTCCACTAGTTTGATTACTAAAGGATATATATAATTTATTTTTATCATTATCAATTAAAGATATTTCTACTATCGAATTATCAATCGCGTATTTATTTATATTATCTAATAATATTTCAAATAAGGATTTAATTTTAGCCATATCACCATTATAAGTAATATTGCCATTAATGGACGATTTTACTTCGATAGAGCGTTGTTTTAATGATGTTTCATATTCTTTTATACAATCTAATAAAACTTCGCTTATGGAGAAATCTAATCTATTAATAGTAGATCCTTCTTCATCCATTCTTGATAAGAAGACAAGTTCATTGGTAAGATCGGTTAATTTGCTAACTTGTAATTTAATATCTTGAGTCCATTCACTTTTACCAGAAGTCATTTCAATAACATCAGTAGTTGTTGAAATAATTGTTAAAGGTGTTTTTAATTCGTGATTTGCGTTAGTAATAAATTGTTTTTGTCTTGTAAAAGAATCTTGTACAGGTTTAAAAACAATACTAGAGAAAAAGACAATTAGAATAAATACGCTGGTAAGACCAATAAGCGAATAAATGATACTTGATATCAATAAGTTTTTTGAACCATTAAGCAATCTTTGACAATCAAGCAAGATTACCATTTGATGGCCATCATCATAATCTTTTACTGCATAACGATAATAAGAATAAAAGCCTCGATCTCTATTTAATGATTTAACTTCATTAGAATATTCAACAGCTTTTTCTTTGTTGATATAACTAGTTCTTTCTAAATCAACTTTAGTAACTTGGCCTTCTTGGTCATATTTTACATAAAAGAATCTTGTTTCAAATGGAACATCTTTATAAAAATCGACATATTCAGATGAATTATTGCCTTCAGTTGGGAAAGTGCAATTAGTCGCGATTAAAGTATCTAGCGTTGTATCAGATTCAGTCGCGATTGAATTATAGTTAGAAATATTTAAAATTAAGACGATGATAATAATGACTAAAGACATTGATAACATCGAGATGAGAATGAATTTTCTTTTTAAAGACTTAATCATTTTTCACCTCTAAAGAATAACCAATATTTCTATTTGCTTTAATACCGACTTTGGAATTAATAGAAGTGAGTTTCTTTCTTAAATAAGAGATATAAGTCCATATGACGTTAGTATCTGCATTAGAATCAAAACCCCATATTTTATCCATTATTTTATCCATTGGAATCATTTGACCTTTGTGCAACATCAATAATTCAATGATTTGATATTCTTTATTAGTCAATAATACTTTGTTTCCATTGCATTCTAATTCAAAAGTTGATCTATTGAGCGTTAAATCATCATAAGTTAAATTGTTATTATTAATTTCACCTTTTCTTCTAGTAACTGATCTAATACGTGCGAGTAATTCTTCAACGTTGAAAGGTTTAGTTAAATAATCATCTGCTCCTCCATCGAGACCAATAACTTTATCTTGAATATCGGATTTGGCAGTTAACATGATAATTGGTACAGAAATTTTACGTTTTCTAATTTCTTTTAAAACAGATATACCATCCAATTTAGGCATCATAATATCTAATATGACTAAATCATAGATATTATCACTTAAAACATAATCTAAAGCATCTTCTCCATTATATACTGCATCAACAGAATAATTATTATGCTTTAAAATTGTTACAAGTGCGTTAGAGAGTGACTTTTCATCTTCAGCGAGTAATATGCGCATAATATTCACCTCGTCTTTCTTTACTATTACATATATATTAAATAAAAAGTAACATAAATTAAACTTAAAATAGTTTTATTAAGGGAAAATAGAGATTTTTTAACGAAAAAAGTTAATTTTCACTAACTTATTTATATTGTTGGGGTTATAATTCTTTTAACGAAGAAAGGAATATTGTAAAAAAATAAAATAATTTTTATTTTTATGATATATAGGTGAAAATATGATATCGAAAACTTTAGCGAAAGATGTTTTAAATGCATGTTTACTAACAGGTGGTGATTTCGCAGAAATCTTCTTAGAAGATACTGTTCAAGAAGGCATATCACTAGATAATGGTGTTTGTGAACAAGCAACAACTACTTATACTTACGGCGCAGGTATAAGAATTTTAAAAGGATTACAAAGCGTATATGGCTATACAAATGATTTAAGCAAAAAATCATTATTAGATTTAGCGACTTCTTTATCTAAATCTTTTAAAGGAGAAAGACAAAAAGAAGTTACTGAAATTAAAGATGTTGAAGTAGGCCATGAACATGGACCTAAGATTCCTTATGAAACAATTTCCAAAGAAGATAAGATTGCTTATTTATTAAAAGGCTATAAAGCTGCGAAAGAATATGATTCTAAAGTAGTTAGAGTTATTGCTAATTTCTCATCAACAAATCAAAAAGTCTATATCTTTAATTCCGATGGTAAATATGTAACTGATAATAGAATTAGAGGTAGAGTGTATCTAACAGTCGTTGCATCCAAACCTGGTGCGATTGAATCAAGCGGTGTTGGCCCTGGTGCTTCAAAAGGATTTGAATTCTTTAATGATGAAGTAAATATTATAGAAGCAGCAAAAGATACCGCTAGAGTCGCAGTTCAATTATTAGATGCAAAAGAATGCCCAAGTGGTAAAATGCCAGTCATTATTGGTAATGGCTTTGGTGGAGTTATTTTCCACGAAGCATGTGGCCACTCACTTGAAGCAAGTTCAGTAAGTAAAAATCTTTCTGTTTTCTCAGGTAAATTAGGCACTCAAATCGCATCAAAGATTGTTTCAGCCGTTGATGATGGAACTATTCCTGGCGGATGGGGTTCAGAAAATGTTGATGATGAAGGACATAAGACTCATCGCAACGTTTTAATTAAAGATGGTATTTTAACTTCTTATTTAGTTGATGGATTCAATGGTAGAAGAATGAACGCTCATGAAAATGGTGCTTCAAGAAGACAATCTTATAAATTTGAACCAACATCAAGAATGTCAAATACATTTATTCTTCCTGGTGAATCAACTCCAGAAGAAATTATTAAAGCTACTAAATTTGGTCTATATGCAAAATCAATGGGTGGAGGAAGTGTTAACCCTGCAACTGGTGAATTCAATTTCGCAGTAAATGAAGCATATATTATTGAAGATGGTAAGATTGCTTATCCTGTTAAAGGGGCAACATTAATTGGACAAGGTAAAGAAATTTTATTAAAGATTGATATGGTTGGCAATGATTTATTACGTGCTGAAGGTATGTGTGGTGCTGCATCTGGATCTATTCCAACTGATGTTGGTCAACCAACTATTAGAGTTTCAGAAATCACCGTTGGTGGTAGAGGGGAGAAGATTAACTAATATGAAATACGATATTTATTTCCAAAAAGCAAAAGAAGCAAGTATTGATGAATTAGAATTATTAGTTAATACTGATTCTAAATTAGATATTGGAGTTTTTAGAGGAGAAATTGAATCTTTCTCTTCTTCAACTACTAAGTCATTACAAGCAAGAGGTAAAGTAGGTTCAAAGGTAGGATATGTCAATTCCGAAAATTTTGATAAGAAGAATGTTGATTCAATTATTGAACAATTAAAAGCAAATGCTTCAATTAATGAATCAAAAGAAGAATGCATTATCTTTAAAGGTAGTGATAAATACACAAAAAAGAATGTTTATTCTAAAGTATTAAAAGAAACTCCATTAGATGATAAAATTGCTTTATTAAAAGAGATTGAAGCAAAGATTAAAGCAAAAGATCCTCGTATTGTTGATGTTGAATTATCTTATTCAGAACAAGATAATGAATCATCTTTAATGAATTCTTATGGATTAAATTTAAAACAACATTCTAACTTTTGCTTAATTTACGCAATGGTTATTGTCTCTGAAGGTGAAGAAACAAAAACTGGTGGAGATTTTGTCGTTGGACAAGATATCCACGAATTTGATGTTGAAAAATTTGTTGATGATGTAACAAGTGATGCATTAGATCAATTAGGTGGTGCACCTTGTGAATCTAATAAATATAAAACAGTTTTATCTGCAGGAGTAATGATGAATTTAACTTCCTTCTTTGTCCGTAGCTGTTCTAGTGAAGAAGTCCAAAAAGATACTTCTTTATTAAAAGATAAATTACATCAAAAAGTAGCTTCAAGCAAATTAACAATCGAAGAAAGACCATTAGATAAAACAATCTTCTATCGTTATTTCGATGATGAAGGTGTCGCAACTTACAATAAGAAAATCGTTGATAAAGGTGTTTTAAATACTTATTTATATAACCTTGCAACTGCGAAAAAAGATGGTGTAACAAGCACCGGTAATGGATATAGAGGTGCAGGTAAAGTTGGTGTAAGCCAAGTAGGATTATCTATTAAACCAGGTAAGAAAACATTAGATGAATTATTTGAAACTGTCGGTAATGGTATTTATATTACTGAAGTAGAAGGTTTACATGCTGGTATGAATCCTTCAAGCGGTAATTTCTCTTTACAAGCTAAAGGATATTTAATTGAAAATGGCAAACGTTCAACTCCTGTATGCTTAATTACAGTCGCAGGTAACTTATTTACATTATTCAATGATATTTTAGAAGTCGGCAGCGATGTTAAATTGACTTTCTCTGGATATAGTGTTCCAGTAATGGTTGAATCACTCTCAATTTCAGGTAAATAATTACTATAAAATCGATTATACAAAGGACTTAGATGAAATATGCTAAGTTCTTTTTTATTTAATTAAGCAAAATGTAAGCGTTAACATTGATTAAATTTGCTTAAATGTTACAATTTTAATAGATAGGTTCTCAAAATGATAGGCTACCTATCAAAAATGAAAGGAGGCAATATGACATCCAAGTTGAAAGAAGCACAACAAAACTTTATTTTACAAGAAGCAACTAAATTGTTTTTAGAAAAATCTATATCTAATGTAACTATGAGTGATATATCTTCTTATATTGGTATTGGAGAAGCTACTTTATATCGTTATTTTGGTAAAAAACAAAATCTAGTAATGAAAGTGGCAGAAAATTTATCAAAGAATATATTGGATAAATATTTTATCTTTGATGAAAATAAATCTGGTTATGAAAATATTAAAGATTTTTATAAAGCGTATTTAAAAATCTATCAAAGCGATAAAGAATATTATTCCTTTGTTTATTCTCTAGATGCTTATATTCATAATGAAATGGGCATTAATTTAGAAACATATAATGATAATGTTAACTTGTTTAAAGATGTATTTTATAAATGCTTTGAAAAAGGTATAAAAGATAATTCGATCAAAGATGATATATCATTAGATATTTATTATCGAACTACAACTATTGCCTTATTATCATTTTGTAAAAAACTCGCGGTAGAGAATATTCTTCAAGAGGATGAAACTTCATCCAAGGAAGAAGAAATTGAAGCTTTAATCGAGTTATTTCTATTTAGAATCAAAAAATAATTTTCATATAAAAAGGAGGACGTTATGAAAAGATTAACTAAAAAGCAAATGTGGATATTTGCTCTAGGCCAACTTGGTTGGTCGATTTTAAGCGGCGTTATTAACGCATGGCTTGTCACTTTCTATTTACCTACTCAAAGTGATATTAATAGTGGAGCAAATCAATATATTACTCCAGGATTAGTTATTTTTGGAGTATTAACAATTTTAGGGTTAATTACCTTTGGATGCCGTATTTTTGATGCGGTAACAGATCCAATTATCGCAACATTATCCGATAGAAGTAAAAACCCTAAAGGAAGAAGAATTCCATTTATGAAATTCGCGGCTATTCCTTTATCTATAATTACAGTTTTAGTATTCTGCGCACCTGTTTCAACCATTTCAGGATGGAACGTTGCTTGGATTGCAGTATTCTTAGTTTTATATTATTTATTCATGACAATTTATTGTACACCTTATAATGCATTAATCTCTGAATTTGGTAAAACTCAAGAAGATAGAATGTATATTTCAACTGCAATTTCTTTAACTTATTTCGCCGGTACTATGCTTGCATATATGCCATTTGTCTTTGCAGGTGTTTTAAGAAGTTTTGTTACATTTGATTGGTCATATCGTATTTGCTTCATTGTTTTAGCGATAATTGCATGTATCATGATGTTAATTCCTGCAATTAAATTAAATGAAAAAGAATTTGTTGATGCAAAACCATCTGATGTATCAACAACTAAATCATTAGTCGCAACTTTCAAAAATAAACAATTTAGAATCTTTGTTGGTTCTGATATTGCTTATTGGATTGGTTTAACTTTATTCCAAACAGGCTTACCATTCTTTGTTAAAGTATCAATGGGATTAGACGAATTCTATACAACAGTATTCTTAGGTGCAATGACTGTATTAAGTGCTTGTTTCTATCCAGTTGTAAGTAAATTAGTTGTTAAATTTGGTAAACGTAAATTAGTTTGTGCTGGTTTCTTAGGCTTAGCTTTAGCTTATGTAATTACTGCTTTAATTGGTGTTGTTCCACTTCCTGGCATGGTATTTGGTATCTTAATTGTTGTTATCGCTGCTTTCCCAATGTCATTACTTGGTATTATTCCTCAATCAATTGTCGCGGATGTTGCGGAAGAAGATTCCATTAAAACTGGTGAAAAAAGAGAAGGTATGTTCTTCGCTGCAAGAACTTTCGCGATGAAACTTGGTCAATCTATTGCGATGTTAGCTTTCACCTCTTTAGCGATTATTGGTTCAAGCCAAGATTTAACTTCTAATGACTTAACTGCATCAGAACTTGGTTTAAGAATTGTCGCGATTGTTGCGATTGTATTTTGTACTCTCGGCGCGGTCATCTTATTCTTCTATGATGAAAAAGGCGTTATGAAGACAATTGAAGAAAATAAAGAAGCTTCTAAAGAAGCAAATAATGATTAATAGGTGATTTTATGGAACTAATGGAAATTAGTTATTATAAGGATGATAAACTTATAAAATCACACGCATTAGAAAATAATGATTATCAAATTATTTGTTTAGAACAAGGCAAACGTCACATTTATAAAATTGTTTCAAAAAATAAAATTGTCTTAAAAAGTTTTAAATTATTTGAAAAATTTCATTATTTAAAAGAAGATAAAATATTTGTTAACGGCTATCAATCTTGGACTGATAGCCGTGAATTTGGTATTAAAGAATCACTTCATAAAATTAGATTTGGTCGTTATATGACTAATAAATATAAATTTGATGCTTATGGTGATTACACTTTCAAAAAGAGTAAAAAGCATGTTCTTCATGGCTATACTTATGCTTATTTAAGAAGAAAAGATAATATTTATTTATATGGTTCATATAATGAAAAGAATGCCTATTTAGTGATAAATTATGACATTAAGAGAAATAGAATTATTCTAGAAAGTGATTGTGAAAGAAAGGTTGTTTCTAAAGAAGAATTCACCTTACTTGATTATACTTATTTAGAAGGTAATATTTTAGAAACACAAAAATTATATTTTAGTTCACTAGGTTCTTGCTTAAAACCTAAATTAAAAGGCTATACTTCTTGGTATAACCATTATCAAGATATCAATGAAAGTAAAATCAATAAAGCTTTAGAAGGTATTACTTCTTCTAATTATGATTTATTCCAAATCGATGATGGATTTGAAACCTATGTTGGTGATTGGCTTAAAATTGATGAAAATAAGTTTCCTCATGGGTTAAAAGTGATTGTTGATAAAATTCATGATAAAGGACTTCTATCTGGTATTTGGCTTGCGCCTTTTGTTGTAGAACAAGATTCAGAAATTTATCACCTACACCCTGAATGGGTTTATCATGATGAAAAAGGAAATCCTGTCTATGCTGGTGGAAACTGGTCACATCAATTATCTTTAGATATAAGAAAACAAGAAGTATTAGATTATATTAAAGAATGTCTAAATTATTATATTGATTTAGGATTTGACTTTTTTAAATTAGATTTTTTATACGCGGTTAATTTAGTTAAAGTAGAAAATAAAACTAGATGCCAAGTAATGAGTGAAATGATGACATTCTTAAGAGAAATCTTAAAAGATAAATTGATTCTAGGATGTGGAGTACCTTTAGAAAATGCTTTTTCAAAAGTTGATTATTGTCGAGTAGGATGCGATGTATCTTTAAAATTTGATGATGAATTTTATATGGTACTCGCGCACCGTGAAAGAAATTCAACTAAGCATACATTATTAGATACTATCTATCGTTATCCAATGGATAAATATGTTTTTAGAAATGATCCAGATGTTTATTTATTAAGAGACGATAATATCTATTTAAATGAAAAACAAAAAGAAGCATTGATTAAAATTAATCATTTATGTGGTGCTTTATATTTAACTAGCGATAATGTTTCTAATTATGATAGTAACAAAAATCAAATCTTATTAGAAGCACAAAAATTATCTAACGCAACTATTACAAATATTATAACCAACAAAGATAATGTAACTATTGTCTATAAACTTGATGGGGTAGAAAATAAATTAGTTTATGACCCTAAGAAAGGAGAACTTATTAATGGATAAATCTAGCGAGGTATTTGGTAACAAAATACCTAATAAAACTGTTAAAAAAGCAAATAAAAATAAGAAAAAATATATTAAAAAATTTGGTGATGATTCTTTGACTGATTACAAATTAGGATTTGAAAAGATTGATTCATTAGATTTTATTAACGCACAAAATATTGTTGTTAAAAAAGAAAATGAAAAATTCCCAGAAAATGGATTAATCGTTGGAAACATTAGAATGGGCTTTGGCCATTATCGAATTTCTATTGCCATGGCAAGCTGCGCCAAAGCATTAGGATATCAACCTTTATGGCTTGATTTAGCTTCTTTTGATGCGACCGGTTCTAAAGTTATTAGAGCCCAAAATGATTTATATTCTTTAGGATCAAGAATTTCTCAAAAATCTAAATTATTCAATCATTTTGTTTGGGAAGTATTTAATAGAGATGTTTTTAAACAACTTGTATATAATCCAGGTGATCAAAAAAATGCTGAATTATTAGTTCCTTTATTTAGAAATATTCCAAAAGATACTCCATATATTGCCACTCATGCTTGGCCTTCTCAAGGGGCAATTCATGCAGGAATGACTCATGTAGTTAATGCTATCCCTGATAATTGGCCAATGGCTTTACATCTTTCTGAAGGGGCTATTCATACTGTTCAAACATCATTTGGATATTATGGATATAAGAGACTTGATGGATTTGATAAAAAGAGAAATTTAAAACATATCCCAGATGATCAAATTAAATATGTTGGTCATTATGTTGATCATGAAATTGTTTCTAACTTAAAAGAAGATACTTCTTATCGTTTAAAACGTTTAGAAAATAACGAGCCTATTAGAATCTTATTAACAGTTGGAGGAGCAGGCGCTGGACAAAAACAATTCATGGAAATTTTAAATCACCTCCTTCCATATGTTAAAGAAAATAAAGTAGCTTTATTTATTAACTTTGGTGATCATTTAAAAGTTTATGAATACCTTTGTAAAGAAATTAAAGGATATAAAGATTATCCAACATATTTTGATAAATATGATGAATTTAAAACCTTTGTTTCTAATATGAATGAAGGTTGTATTAAAGGTGTATATAACATCTTCCATAAAGATATCTTCCCTGCGGTATATTCAACTAACCTTTTAATGAGAAAGTGCGATTTATTAATCACTAAACCAAGTGAATTAGTCTTCTATCCAATTCCAAAAATCTTTATGAGACATATTGGAGGACATGAAGTATTCTCTGCATATTATGGTAAAGAAATTGGTGATGCAACTTACGAATGTGATACAACTAAAAAGATGAATGCAATGTTAGATGATTTTATTTATGACAAAGCATTATTAAAAAATATGAACGAACAAATCTTACGCTTAAATGAAATGGGTTTATATAATGGAGCTTATGAATGCGTAAAACTTGCGACTAAAAAATAAGATATTTATTTATCTCTAGACTAATAAATTGTTAGTCTAGAGATTTTTAATATAGGGCATATTTACATAAATAAATGAACTTAGTATAATTTTATTAAAGTTATATAGAGATAAAATCATATAATGGAAGGGAATTAGAATATGAAAAAAATATTAAAAAATGCGGCGTTATTATCTTTATGCGCAATAACATTCGTTGGATGTGGTAACTCAAAAGTAGATTTTGCTACATTCAAAAGTAAAGCTGAAGAAGCATTAAAAACAACTGTTGAATATAAGGAAGCTAAAATCACAGGTAACGCAAAATTCGGTTCATTGACTATAAGTGTTGATTGTGAAGCAACAGTAAGTGGCAGAACTTTATCACCAAAGAAAAATAGTGAAGATGGCATTATATATACAACATTGATTAATGAATGTGGGTTAGATAGTTTTATTGCTTCAGGTGAAATTACAAATGCAGAATATTATGCAGGTAACACTTTTGAAGTTAAAGGCAGTGAAACATCATCAGATACTTCTGAAACAGCATCTTATTCATATGCTTGGAATGAAAATGGTTTATTAACATATATTAATGCAACTGTAGGTTCAGAATATTTTGATATTAAAGTTTCATATTCAAAATAGTTATTAATTTTAGACAAAAAGCTGTTTTTGAACAAACTAAAAAATAAGATATTTATTTATCTCTAGGTTAACAAAAAGTTAATCTGGAGATTTTTTTATTTTCGTATATTTACATATGTAAAATAAGTTGTATAATGATAATTAAGTTATATAGACATGGAGTCATATAATGGAAGGGATTATAAAATATGAAAAAAATATTAAAAAACGCAGCATTATTATCATTATGCGCAGTAACATTCGTTGGATGTGGTAACTCAAAAGTAGACTTTGAAACATTCAAAACAAAAGCTGCAGAAGCTTTAAAAACAACTGTTGAATATAAAACAGCTAAAATCACTGGTACAACAAAAGTTGGTGGAACAACTTTAAATATTGATTGTGATGCAACAGTCAGTGGTAGAGTTTTATCACCAAAGACATTAACTGATGGTATTTATACAACTTTTGTTAATGCTTATGTTTTATCTACTTTCACTGTTAGCGAAATTTCAAGTGCAGAATATTATGCTGGTAAAACTTTTGAAATTAAAGGTAGTGAAACATCATCAGATTCTTCTGAAACAGCATCTTATTCATATGCTTGGAATGAAAATGGTTTATTAACATCTATTGATACAACTGTTAGC
>CAVJGK010000043.1:0-11067 GCA_963648895.1 Lachnospiraceae bacterium
TGTATACACTGATAATAGGAGCTGAAAAATTAAAAAATATTATGTAAAAATTTTCATTCATTTTATCTAATTATTTAGTTTACAATGACATTAAAAATTGATATATTTTAAATACAATGTTTCGCAAGCAGAATAATAGCTTACGGAAACTGGCAAATACCTCAAAAGGGGATATTTTATTTTTTTGTTGACTCAAAAATTAAAAAAGGAGCGCGTTATGAAGATTATTAAAAGAAATGGTTCTGAAGTAAAATTCGACATTAAAAAGATTGTTGCAGCAATGGAAAAGGCTAATGCAACCGTTGATGATAAGGATAAAATCTCTGAAGAAGAAATTTTTGAAATCGCTGGCAAGATCTGCGCTAATATGAAATCTATTAAACGTGCTTTAAACGTTGAAGAAATCCAAGATTTAGTTGAAACTGAATTAATGGATAGAAAGTTTTTTGCTCTTGCAAAAAATTATGTTACATACCGTTATCAAAGAGCTTTAGTTAGAAAAGCAAATACTACTGATGCGCAAATTATGTCTTTAATTGAATGCAATAACGAAGAAGTAAAACAAGAAAATTCTAATAAAAACCCAACTGTTAACTCTGTTCAAAGAGATTATATGGCTGGCGAAGTTTCCAAAGATGTTACTAAAAGATTCTTACTTCCTGAAGATATTGTAAAAGCTCATGAAGATGGTATTATTCATTTCCATGATGCTGATTATTTCGCTCAACATATGCACAATTGTGACTTAGTTGATTTAGAAGATATGTTACAAAATGGTACTGTTATTTCAGGAACAATGATTGAAAAGCCAAAGTCTTTCTCCACAGCTTGTAATATCGCAACTCAAATTATCGCACAAGTTGCTTCTAACCAATACGGCGGTCAATCTATTTCTTTATCTCACCTTGCACCGTTTGTTCAAGTATCAAGAGAAAAGATTACTAAAGAAGTAATTAAAGAATTTGAAAATAATGGTATTTCATATAATGATGAACAAGTAAAAAATATTGTTGAATCTAGAGTTAAAGAAGAAATCAAAAAAGGTGTTCAAACTATTCAATATCAAGTAGTTACATTAATGACAACTAATGGTCAAGCACCATTTGTTACTGTCTTTATGTATTTAAATGAAATTGAAGATGGAAGAACTAAAGATGATTTAGCTTTAATCATTGAAGAAGTATTAAAAGAAAGATACCAAGGTGTTAAAAATGAACAAGGTGTCTGGATCACTCCTGCTTTCCCTAAATTAATTTATGTTCTTGAAGAAGATAATATTAAAGAAGATTCTAAATATTGGTATTTAACTGAACTTGCGGCAAAATGCTCTGCAAAACGTTTAGTTCCTGATTATATTTCTGAAAAGAAGATGCTTGAATTAAAAGTAGATTCAAACAACGAAGGTCATTGTTATCCATGTATGGGATGTAGATCTTTCTTAACTCCATATGTTGATGAAAATGGTAAACCTAAATATTATGGTAGATTTAACCAAGGTGTTGTTACATTAAATTTAGTTGATGTAGCTTGCTCTGCAAAAGATATGGATGATTTTTGGAAGATCTTGGATGATAGACTAGATTTATGTTACCGTGCATTAATGTGTAGACATAATAGATTAAAAGGTACTTTATCTGATTCTGCACCTATCTTATGGCAATATGGCGCACTTGCTAGATTACAAAAAGGTGAAAAGATTGATAAACTTCTCTATGGAGGATATTCAACTATTTCATTAGGTTATGCAGGTCTTTGGGAATGCGTATATAAATTAATTGGCCAAAAATTAACATCAAAAGATGGTGAAGAATTAGGTTTACGCATTATGAAAAAATTAAATGATGCTTGTAATACATGGAAAAAGAAAGAAAATATTGATTTCTCTATCTATGGCACACCACTTGAATCAACAACATATAAATTCGCAAAAGCTTTACAAAAGAGATTTGGTATTATTGAAGGTGTAACTGATAAAAACTACATTACAAATTCATACCATATCAAAGTTACAGAAGAAATTAACGCATTTGATAAGTTGGCATTTGAATCTAAATTCCAAAAATTATCTCCAGGTGGCGCGATTTCTTATGTTGAAGTTCCAAATTTAAATAACAATATTCCTGCTGTATTAGAAGTAATGAAGTTTATTTATGAAAATATTATGTATGCAGAATTAAATACAAAATCAGATTATTGCCAAGTATGTGGATATGATGGTGAAATCATGATTGTTAAAGATGCAGATAATAAATTAGTTTGGGAATGTCCAAAATGTGGCAACAGAGATCAAACTAAATTAAATGTCGCACGTAGAACATGTGGATATATTGGTTCACAATTCTGGAATCAAGGTAGAACACAAGAAATTAAAGAAAGAGTATTACATCTTTAATTATGAATTACGCAACAATAAAAAATTATGATATCGCGAATGGCTTAGGCGTTCGCGTATCATTATTTGTATCTGGTTGTACTCATCATTGTAAAGGTTGTTTCAATGATATTGCTTGGGATTTTATGTATGGTAATGAATTTACCAAAGAAGTAGAAGATCAAATCATTGAAATGTGTAGACCTAATTATATTAGAGGCTTATCTTTACTTGGTGGTGAACCATTTGAAGTACCTAATCAACATGCATTAACAGATCTTCTTAGAAGATTTAAAAAAGAATTCCCTTCTAAAGATGTATGGTGTTATTCAGGATATTTGTATGATAATATCATTGATGATAATTATCGTATCCATACAGATGTCACTAAAGAAATGCTAAGTTATATTGATGTATTAGTTGATGGTAAATTTGAAATCGATAAAAAGGATATATCTTTAAAGTTTAAAGGTAGTTCTAACCAAAGAATTATCGATGTTCAAAAATCACTAAAAGAAAATAGAATAGTTAATTATTTCAACGATTAAAGAAACTATAAGGATAAAAACTTATAGTTTTTTTATGCCTAAAAGTTGAGATTTCCGCTAAAAAGTTGGGTGTTTTGATGCATTTACAGCTGTAAACTTACTTAAATGCGAGTTTTATGCTAAAATCTCAACTATTTTTAATAAAATATCACTTTTATGACCTTTAAGAACTTAAATAAACTTTATATATTGTTTTAATTTTGTTATGATAAAACTAGTAGTTGTATATTTTATATACAAAATAAAGGTGAAATTATGACAAAAATTGTAGATGGAAAGCTTTTTGCTCAACTAGTTAAGAATGGATATGAAAATCTAAAGTTAGATAAAGAATATATTAACGAGTTAAATGTTTTCCCAATTCCAGATGGAGATACTGGTACTAATATGCTTGCAACTCTAGAAGGTGGAGTTAATGCAACAATTTGTTTAAACGAAAGAGATATTGGCAAATTATCTAAATTAATGGCGAGAAATATGTTAATGACTGCAAGAGGTAATTCAGGAGTAATTACTTCTCAAATCTTTAAAGGTATTTCAAATGGATTAGTTGATAAAAAAGAAGTTAATGCAAAAGAATTTGCTTATGCTTTTACTATGGGTACTAAACAAGCTTATGCAGTATGTAAAAATCCTACTGAAGGAACAATTCTTACTGTCGTTAGAGAAGCAGGAGAAAAAGCATATAATTCAGTTAATGAAAATTCATCTATTGAAGAATTTTTTAAATATTATCTTTTAGAAGCTAAATCTAGTTTAAAAAGAACTCCAGATCTATTACCATGTTTAAAAGAAGCTGGTGTTGTTGATTCTGGCGCGGCAGGTTTTATTAGAATAGTTGAAGGTATGAATATGTTCTTACTTGGACATGTTATTACTGAAGAAAATAAAAAATCAAATAATAGCATTTTTAATGAAGATTCTGAATTTGATGTAGATTATTCATTAAATGCTTCACTACAATTATTAAAATCTAAATGTAATATTGCTAAATTTAATGTAGAAATTATTAAACCTTTAATTGAAGAATATGGAAAAGTTGATACTTGTGTAATGGAAGGAACAATTGTTTCTATAATAATGACTACAATGTTCCCTGGTAAAGTGATCAATGTTTTACAAAAATATGGCGAATTTATTTCATTAGATATTAAAAATGAATTAACTTCTTCATTACCTGAAGTTAAAAAAGAAGAAACTAAAAAAGTAGAACATAAAGAATTAGCGATTGTGGCCACTAGCCAAGGAGAAGGAATTTCAGAAATATTAGAACAATTAGGTGTTGATGAATTAGTAACCGGCGGACAAACAATGAATCCATCAACTCAAGATTTTATCAAAGCTTTTAAGAAATTAAATGCAGATACAATCCTTGTATTCCCAAATAACTCTAATATCTTTATGGCGGCATCTCAAGCGGCAGAACAATATGATGAAGCTAAAGTCATTGTATTAAATTCTAAATCCGTGGCAACATGTTATTCATGTATGTCAATGTATGATTTAAGTGAAGGTGTTGATGCTTTAATTGAAACATTTAAATCCATTATTGAAAATAACACATATGGAGAAATCACTTATTCAATTAGAGATAGTGAAATTAATGGAGTATCTATTAAAAAAGATCAATATATTTCTATTTTAAATCATAATATTGTCGCAAGCTCTGATGATAAGATTGAGGCATTCAAAGAATTATTATCACATGTAGAAGATGTTAAATATAAAGAAGTATTAGTTATAATTTATGGTAAAGATGTAACTGAAGAACAAAAAGAAGAAGTTAGATCATTCCTTCAAACAACTTATCCACGTTTAGAATATGGTGAAATTGATGGTAAACAAGATATTTATGACTTCATTATTTCAATAGAATAAGGAGACTTTATGATAAAAGTAGTAGTTGATATTAACGGAGGAGATAATTCTCCATCATTAATGGTTAAAGGTGTAGTTGAAACTATTAATAAAAATAATGATTTAAAAGTAGTTATTGCTGGACAAGAAGAAGTTATTTTAGAAGCTTTAAAAGATGAAACATATAACAAAGAACAAATAGAAATTCTTCCTTGTAAAGATGTTGTTACAAACTATGATATGCCTGCGATGGTATTAAAACAAAAACCAGACTCTTCATTGGTTAAAGGCATGAGATATTTAAAAGAACATGAAGATGCAAAAGGTATTGTTTGTATTGGTAATACTGGCGCAGTATTGGCCAGTTCCATGTTTGTTGTAGGAAGAATTAATCATTGTCGTCCTACTTTGGCTTCTTTGTTACCTACTGCTTTAAATGGATATATGATCCTTGCCGACTGCGGGGCTAATGTAGATACTAATGAAGAACAATTATTATCTTTTGCTAAAATGGGTGTATGTTATGCAAAAGCAAAAGGTATTGAAAATCCTAAAGTAGGCTTATTATCTAATGGTCAAGAAGATAAAAAAGGTAATGAAGTAACTAAGAAAGCTAATGCTTTATTGCATGAATCTGATTTAAACTTTATTGGTAATATTGAAGGAAGTAATGCTTTAAGTGGTGAATGTGATGTTTTAGTAAGTGATGGATTTGCTGGTAATATCTTACTTAAAAATATTGAAGGTGTGGCAAAAACTATCATTAAAGAATTGATGCAACAAGCTAAGAATGCAACTAGCGAAGAAGAAAAAGCAGTTATTAAAAATGTGATTGATAAAATTATGGCTAAATATAATTTTAATGATATCGGTGGTGCGATCTTATTAGGTGTTAATAAGATTGTAGTAAAAGGTCATGGCGCGGCAACAGATAAGACAATTGTCGCGACTATTAATATGGTTTATGAACTAAGTAAAAACCATTTAATAGAAAATATGAAAAATATTTTAGAAGGTTAATTTTTTTTACAGGAAATTAACCTCTTTTTTTATATTCTTATTACAATTTAAAAATGGAGGTGTTAACTATGTTAAGACTTAGTAATATAACGAAAACTTATCAATCAGGTGAAACAATGGTTCATGCTTTAAAAGGCATTAGCCTTTCATTTAGAAAAAATGAATTTGTTTCTATTCTTGGCCCTTCTGGATGTGGTAAGACAACAACTTTAAACATCATTGGAGGACTTGATAAATATACAACAGGTGATTTATTTATTTCTGGTAAATCAACTAAAGATTTCAAAGATAGAGATTGGGATGTTTATAGAAACCATCGTATTGGTTTTATTTTCCAAAGCTATAATTTAATTCCACATCAAACAGTATTAGGAAACGTTGAACTAGCTTTAACAATTTCAGGTATTTCAAAAAAAGAAAGAATTGAAAGAGCGAAAAAGGCTTTAGATAAAGTAGGATTAAGCGATAAATACAATAAAATGCCTAATCAATTATCTGGTGGACAATGCCAAAGAGTCGCGATCGCTCGTGCATTAGTCAATGAACCTGAGATTCTTCTTGCAGATGAACCAACTGGTGCTTTAGATACTGAAACATCAGTTCAAATCATGGAACTAATTAAAGAAATATCCAAAGAAAAATTAGTTATCATGGTTACTCATAATCCTGATTTAGCTTATAAATATTCAACACGTATTATTTCTTTATTAGATGGTGAAGTAGAAAGTGATTCTAATCCTTTTAGTGAAGAAGATGAAATTAAAGAATGTGAAGAATTAAAAAAACAATTGATTTCTAACGAAAAAACTCAAACTAATGACACGCAAGAAAAAGCTAAAATGTCTCTATGGACTGCGATTAAATTATCTGCGAAGAACTTATTTACTAAGCGTAAAAGAACTGCACTAGTTTCTCTAGCAGGTTCTATTGGTATTGTTGGTGTATCCATGGTTCTTGCGGTCAGCTCCGGTGTCCAAGGCTATATTACATCTATGCAAGATGATATGCTTTCTGGTTATCCTATTACTATCGCAGAATCTAGTTATGATTTAACATCGATGATGAGTTCATCATCTTCTAGAGAAGCAATTACAAAATTAGAAGTGGAAGATGGCAAAGTTAATGTTAATAAGATGGTTGAATATTTACTTGAAATGAGTAAATCTCAACAAAACTTAATGGTATCAAATGAAATTGATGAAAACTATGTTAAGTTTGTTAAAGATATGCCTTCTAGTTATTATGCGGCGATGAATTTTGAATATGGTATTGATCCTACTAACAACATTTATACATCTTTCAACGCTCGTAAGAATGGTACTTCTAGTATTCAATCATTATCTTCAATATTAGAAAACTATAAAGCAGTATTAGACGCAACCGATGATTATAAATCTTTATCTACTTATATTGATATGTTTGCAAATAGTATCGCCCAAGCACCAAGCAACACTGATTATGTTTTATCTCAATATGATGTATTAGAAGGTAAAGTTGCGACTAAAGCTGATGAAGTAATGTTAGTTGTTTCAAAGAAAACTGAAGTTGCCGATGTCTTATTTGGTGAAATGGGCTATTATGCACAAGATGAATTCTTATCATTATGTTATAAAGCTGCAGATGAAACTGAACAAAATAAAAACAATAACTACGATGAAGATTTATTAAAATATCGTTTTACATATGATGAAATTATGGGTAAGACATTCTATTATTTACCAAATGATAGCATATATACAAAAAGCACTCAAATAACAGGTGTTTTACAAAACTACGACTATGATTATAAAATTAGCCAAGATGAAGCGACTAATGAAGGAGTTGAATTAAAAGTAGTTGGTATTCTTAGACCAAAAGATAGTATTTCTTATGGATGTTTATCATCAGGTTTCTATTACACATCTGAATTTGCATCAATGTATTTAAGAGATAATAAAGAATCTCAATTGGCTAAATATATTAATTCACAAGAAGATAAAAATATATATAGTGGATCTTCCACTATGGTTAATGAAAAAGGTGAAATTGTAACTCGTGAAACTGGTGTTGGCTATACATTGGATTATGAATATGATAAATATGATGCAGATGGTAATAAATCAACTGGTAATGCATCAAAACGTTGTTTTATCTCTGATTCTAGCCAATCTGCTTCCTTAATGAGCTTAATTGGTTCAATGATACCAGGTGGATCATCTTCAATTGGAGGAATTAGTAATTTGAAATCTTTATCATCTAGAAGTGTTGGAGGTAATTCAGTACCAAATCAAATTAATATCTATCCATTAAATTTTGATTCTAAATATTTAGTTACTGATTATTTAGATAAATGGAATGCACATGAAGATATTACTTTAACTGATGGAAGTGTTATTTCTTACGCAAATTATTCAACTAGCAGCGATGGAAATCCTGTCGCTAGATCAGAAATTAAATATACAGATACAATTGGTTTAATTATTACATTGATCAATACATTAATTAATGTTGTTTCTATTTCTCTTATTTGCTTTACTGCTTTATCATTAATTGTTTCTACTGTTATGATTGGTATTATTACTTACGTATCAGTTGTAGAAAGAATTAAAGAAATTGGTGTTATTAGAGCTTTAGGTGGTAGAAAGAGAGATGTATCTAACTTATTTATCGCAGAAACTGTTATTATCGGTTTAGCAAGTGGTATCTTTGGTATTGGTATTACTTATATTGCATCCGCGATTGTTAATGTTTGCTTATATGGTATGGCAGGATTTAATGTTTGCGCATTACCAGTTTCTCAAGCGTTTATCATGATTGGAGTAAGTGTCTTACTAACATTGATTTCTGGCTTATTCCCTGCAAGAAGTGCGGCTAGAAAAGACCCAGTTGTTGCATTAAGAACAGAATAATTTAAATAGTGCAATAAAATTCCTTATTGCACTTTTTTTACACTTGTTTAATAATATTATTAATAGGAGATATGATATATATGAAAGAAATAATTATTAAATCTAAAGATGGATATGAATTAAATGTTCATATTTTTGAAGTTGAAAATCCTAAAGGATATATTCAATTACTTCATGGTATGGAAGAACACCAAGAAAGATATGAAGGATTCGCTAAAATATTAAATGATGCAGGTTATTCAGTTATCACTTCTGATATGAGAGGACATGGATTTAAAGCACCTAAACTTGGTTATTTCAAAGAAAAAGATGGTTATAAATATATATTAGAAGATTATAAAGCAATTACTAAATATATTAAAGATACATATAAAGTTGATAAAGTTATTATCTTCGCTCATAGTATGGGTACAATTAATGCAAGAAACTTATTGATGAGTGAATCTAAAGATTATGAAAAAGTAATCTTATCTGGTTTCCCTTGCCCTCAACCTGCTGCAGGAGTAGGAATTGTAGTTGCAAATATTGTCCAAGCATTCCATGGACCTGACTATCATTCTAAATTTATCCAAAATCTAGCTGTTGGTAGTTTCAATAAGAAAGTTAAAAATCCAAGAACTGAATTAGATTGGTTAAGCTTTGATGAAGAAAATGTTGATACTTATATTAAAGATCCATACTGTGGTCATGGATTTACTTGTTCAGCATTTAATGATTTATTCCATTTAACAAAGAACTTATCTAAAGCAAAACTATATCATGATGTAAATAAAGAATTACCTATTTTATGTTTAAGAGGTGATTCAGATCCTTGTACTGGATTTGATAAAGGTGCGGCTAAATCTATTAAAGTATTAACTAAAGCAGGATTTAATAATATTAAAGAAGTTAAATATGATCATATGCGCCATGAAATCTTAAATGAAAAAGATGCAGATAAAGTACATAAGGATGTATTAGATTTCTTAGGATAATAAGTATAAGAAGATTCAAAATTGAGTCTTCTTTTTTTGCACAAAAAAACTAATGCCATTACTAGCATTAGTTAAGAAATTTTATAAATTGAATAATGCTTGAATACCTGCAGTTACATCACTAAAGTGAGTAAAGAATATTTCAAGCCCAATCGCTACTAAGATAATACCACCAGCAATTGTTGCTTTGTTAGAGAAGATTGTACCAAATTTCTTACCAATAAATACGGCAGCAACGCTAATACCAAATGTAACAACACCAACAATCGCGAATGTTAAATAAGCATTTAATGGTGCTTGTTCACCATAGATAATACCAACGCTTAATGCGTCAATACTTGTAGCGATAGCTTGAATAAATAAAGCTTTAATAGTTAATACTTTATGAGATGATTCTTCCTCTACTTCTTTACCTTCTTGTAATGCTTTTTTAGCTTCTTTACCTTCTTTAATACCTTCAACAATCATCTTAATACCTAAGAAAGAAAGAATGATTAAAGCAAGCCAAGGAACTAAATATCCAAATACAGTAGAGAATTTTTCTCCTAAGAAAGAATTAAAGACAGTAACAGCTAAATAGCCAAGTACTGGCATTAATATTTGGAATACTCCAAAGAAACTAGCGATTAAGAATATCTTTCTTAATTTCATTTTTGGCTCCGCTAAACCATTTGCCATTGATACTGCGCAAGCATCCATAGCGAGTCCTGCGCCTAATCCAATCGCAGTAACAATAAATAAAAACACTTCCATTTAATAGATCCCCTTTATAAATGTTTTCAAAAATAAAGACTCATGTAAAAAACAAAAGTCTTTTACATAAGTCTCGTTAATTAAGATTGAACCTGAGTGTCCTCAGTATGTAGGCCAATCGCTTTTAAAAAGCTAACTACTCTCTTATATATGCGAGAATTATAACAATAGAATTTTAATGTTTCAAGACAAATTTATTAAATGTTGTAGTATAATTTATGTTAGTTAAAACTAATAGGTGGGTTATGTTAAAAGAAGTAAAAGATGTTAATAAAATTGTATATTTAGATTCATTTGATATAGAAGTAGGATGTATTTGTTTACATGAATATAAAGACCTAGTCTATATTGATTCTTTTAACTTTGATTCAAATTATTCTAAAGAGATTATGAATAATATAAAGAATAAATATAAAAATATTGTAATTGTTATTGTCTCACCAGATATTTCTTCTATAGATAAAGATAGCAAAGAATATGATATTAATCTTAATAATTTATATTTATTAAAGACTAATGGATTCTATGATTCTAATTTAATCCTTAATATAAATAATAAAGATATAAAATTATTAATAAATAAAAATATTGATTCTTTAAATTTAGAATCTTATCTAAAAGAAATATATAAAGATAATATAAGATTAACTCTTAAT
>CAVJGK010000044.1:0-11060 GCA_963648895.1 Lachnospiraceae bacterium
AGTAAAAGCTACATGTTATAAATACCATATTAAATTAGTGTTAGAAAATATTCAAAGTCTTGATTTTATTTTAGATACTTATAAGCATTTAGAAAATGAATTTTCCTTTTGTTATGATATTGGCCATGATGTAACAAGTTCTTCTTTATTAAGTACTTATTTTTATAATAATATATCTAAATTTAATGAAGTTCATTTTCATGATTCAACTTCTTCTAAATGCCATATGGCATTGTCTGAAGGTGAACTACCAATAAAAGAAATCTATAATAAAATTAAAGATATTAAATATATCTTACTTGAAGTTAAATCTAAAGAAGATTTAATTAAGAGTATTAATTATTTAAAAGAAGGTAAATAAAAACGAATTGTTAAAAGCAATTCGTTTTGTTTCCTATTTTTGCATAAAGAATATGATTTTTTACTTCGTGAACATTTAATATTATCGCGACTAATAAAGAAGATAAACCTAATAATAAAACGTGAGAATGCAAATGTTCAATCGGATCTAAGATTAAAAATACTGATAAAGAAATTTCAACAATAGATTCAAGTGTTTCAATTAATTCAATTATTTTAAACTTCTTATGAGCGATTTCATGAATGGTGATATTTAATCTAGAAGATCCTCCGATAATGGCACTTATTCCCCATAATGTACAAATAATTGAAAATGTGTTTTCTATAAAGATATATTTAGAAAGAATAATAATGATTGAAAAGATAATATTAATTCCATGAGTTGCAATATGATTTTCTTCTTGATTATAAGCTTTTCTTTTTAATGAAGATATTAATGCGGCATTAGAATCATAAAAAAGAGAAATACCAACTAATAAATTTAAATTATCTTTAATTAAATCTTGGAATAAGTAAGAACCAAGGATGATAAATATACCCACTATATAATAAACAACTATTCTAGTAATTCTTAAGATTTTATATTTATTCATACTAATACCTAATTAATTAAAGTGATGAAGTAGTTTGTTAAAGTTTCTGGTGTATCAGAAAAATCTTCATCCATCCAATATTCTAAAATAACGATAAAATTATTAACTAATATATCTTTCTTCAATTGAAGAGGGATATTTTTATTTGTTAAAGGATAATTAGAAAAATATGAATCAGCAAGGCGATATAAATTCTTTTTAAATTCTTCTAAAAAGATACTGTTGCAATTGCTTTTAAAAATACCTTTAATTAATACTGATTCATCTTTGATATGATAGAAAATATGAGTGATTAAATGTTTGTAATCATATACATTATCAGAAGAGAAATCATGAGTCTTTTCTTCTTGTAAAGAATGAGAAAATACATGATCAAAGATCTTTTTACTAATTGATAATAATAATTGATCTTTTGTTTTAAAATGTAAATAGAAAGTAGATCTTCCAACTTGTGAAGCATCTAAAATATCTTGAATAGTGATATCATCATATTTTTTTTGATTGATTACATCGCTGAAACCATCATAGATAGCTTGTAATGTTTTTACTTGTCTTTTATCCATAATTTCACCTCGAAAATATTATATCACTTTAAAGTTATTGAACAATATGTTTTATAAAGTTTAACAAAAATAAATTATATTGAACTTTTTGTCTAATAACAAATTATTTTTAAATTATGCTTGACCTAAAGTTAACTTTAGGCATTAAGATAATCCTAGAGGTGAAAAAATATGAAAAAAATAACTCAAGACGCAGGAAAAAAATCCTTAGGAGAATTCGCCAGTGAATTTGCCCATTATAACGATGATGTTTTATTTGGTGAAAATTGGAATAATCAAGATATTTCTTTAAAAACTAGATGTATTATTACCGTTGTTAGTTTAATTGCTTCAGGTATTACTGATTCATCATTAAAATATCATATGCTAAACGCTAAAAATAATAATGTTAGCCAAAAAGAAATTTCAGCGATTATCACTCACATTGGTTTTTATGTTGGTTGGCCTAAAGCGTGGGCGGCATTATCTATTGCCAAAGAAATATGGGAAGTAAATGAAGGAGATTTAGATATTAAAGATCCTAGTTTAAGAAATTATTGTAAAGAGATGTTTTTCCCACTTGGAAATGAAAATACTGCTTTTAGTAAATATTTTACAGGTAAAAGTTACTTAGCGTCAATTTCAACAACACAAGTAAATATTTTCAATGTTACTTTTGAACCAGGATGTCGTAATAATTGGCATATCCATCATGCTATATCTGGCGGAGGACAAATTTTAATTTGTGTAGCAGGAAGAGGATATTACCAAGAATGGGAAAAAGAACCTATTGAAATGACTCCAGGAACATGTATAAATATTCCACCTAATGTTAAACATTGGCATGGGGCAGCACGTGATTCTTACTTCTCCCATTTAGCCATTGAAGTAAGTGGTGAAGAAACTAGTAACGAATGGCTTGAAGAAGTTAGTGAAGTTAGCTATAATAAACTCAAGTAACAAAAGGGAGGAAGAATTATGGAATATGTAAAGCTTGGTAATACTGATATAAAAGTTAGTAAGATTTGCTTAGGATGTATGTCTTTTGGTGAAGTTGGTACAATGCACGATTGGACATTAGATGAAGCTGCAACCGAAAAAGTTGTTAAACACGCTTTAGATTTAGGAATTAATTTCTTTGATACTGCGAATGTTTATTCAAAAGGTAGTTCAGAAATTTTCTTAGGTAAAGCATTGAAAAAATATGCAAAAAGAGAAGATGTTGTCATTGCAAGTAAAGTTTATTTTAATGAAGGACATTTATCGAAAGAAGCTATTTTAAGAGAAATTGATGGAACATTAAATCGTTTAGGAACTTCTTACCTTGATTTATATATTATTCATAGATTTGACTATGATACTCCAATTGGTGAAGTCATGGAAACATTAGATTCATTAGTCAAATGTGGCAAGGTAAAAGCTATTGGTGCTTCAGCAATGTATACTTATCAATTCGCATTAATGCAAGAATATGCAAAAGAACATAATTTAACACAATTTGTCGCGATGGAAAATCATTATAATCTTTTATACCGTGAAGATGAAAGAGATATGATTCCTTATTGCAAAGAAACTAATGTCTTATTAATGCCTTATTCTCCTTTAGCAAGTGGTCATTTAGCTCGTCCTACTTGGAATAAAGATTCTTTAAGAAGTAGAACAGATACTACAATGCGCAGCAAATATGATCGCGCGATGAAAGATGATATGCTTATTGTTTCAAGAGTTAAAGAAATCGCCGATGCGCATGGTGTTACAATGAGTGAAGTCGCTCTTGCTTGGATGTTAAATAAGGGTATTCAATCTCCAATTATCGGTGCGACAAAACTTTCTTATATTGACGATGCAGTCAATGCATTAAAATTAAAACTTAGCGATGATGAAATTGCGTATTTAGAAGAAGAATATGCTGCTCATGAAGTCGTAGGTGCACTTTAAAATAAATTTATAAATTGATACTTCAGGGTCAGGTGAAATTCCTAACTGGTGGTAAACCCCACGAGCCTTATGGCACGAACTTGTGAAATTCAAGTGGCAATAGTAAAGTCTAGATGGAAGAAAGTATTATATCTTTTAAGATATATTTTACCCTGAAGCTATTCAGGGTTTTTTCTTAGGAGGTATATTATATGGAAAATCAAAACTTGAAAAGCTTCAAAATTATTCTTAATGTTATTTTAATTATCTTAGGTGGAGGATTTATCACTTTATCCTTCTTCATGAAAAAGTGGAACATTCTTACTATTTGGTATTCAATTGTTGCCTTTATTGGAGCAATAATTATCTTTAAATCATTGATGGATTTTTATCGTATAGTCAAAAAAGATGAAGGTCATAAATTTACAACAAGAGAAATTACTTTAATTGGTATTCAATCGGCTTTAAGTATTATTTTATATTATGTTGCAAGTTTAATTCCTTCTATTCCTTTTATTCCACCTTGGTTAGATTTATTCAACTTTAGTGAAATTCCAGGATTAATTACTGGCTTTATCTATGGACCTTATGCTGGAAGTTTAGTAATATTGGTTAGATTCTTTGTTAAATTACCTGGTACTTTTACCGCAGGCGTAGGCGAAGTAGCTGATTTAATTTTAGGTTTAATATTGGTTATAGTTTCTTCCATTGTTTATAAAAAACATAAGACTTTAAAAGGTGCTTTATGTGGAACAAGTATTGCAATGGTTGTATGTAGTTTTGTTGCATGTATATTAAACTATTTAGTCTTAATTCCTGCTTATATTAATCTTGCAGGATTTTCCATTGAAGCTTTAGCGAGCATGCTATCTTACATGGGTAATGTAACTGTCGATAATTTTATGGTTTATTATATTTTCTTAGGAGTATTACCATTTAATATCGCTCGATATATCATGATCTTTATTATCACATTTATCACTTATAAAAAGACTCATATTTTAATAAATAGATTGACAAATAAAGACAAAGTAAAAGATGTAGAAGATTAATTTCTACATCTTTTTGTTAACTTCTTAATGGCTTTTTTAATTCTTCATTGACTAATGAATTTAATATATCCATATCTTCTTTTGAGATATTAAAATCTAAATCAATATTAGCTTTAATTCTTTCTTCGTGGATTGATTTTGGTAAAGGAAGAGTATTATTTTCTAAACAGAATCTAATGCATAATTGAGGGACGCTGATTTTATATTTTGAAGCGATTTGTAATAATGCTGGTTCTTGGACAATTTTACCTGTAGCCAAAGGTGAATAAGCTTCGATTAAGATATTATTTTTTTGACAATATGAAGTTAATTCGTTTTGTCTATTACCAATAAAATATCTAATTTGATTAACATGAGGAACAAAGTTAGTCGCAGAAACAATATTTTCAATATCATGAATAGAAAAATTACTAACACCGATAGATTTAATTAAACCTTCATTATAAAGATCAATAAATGCTTTCCATACTTCAATGTTTTCTTTATCACAATTTTGACCTACATTAGTCCAAGGCCAAGGCGCATGGATTAAATATAAATCAATATAGTCTAAGCCTAAAGCTTTTAATGATGAATAAAAATGTTCTTTAGCACCTTCATAAGTTTTAATTTCAGCAGGGCATTTAGTAGTGATAAATAATTCTTCACGTTTAATACCGGAATCTTTAATAGCTTTTCCAATGCTTTCTTCATTGTGATATGCGTATGCTGTATCGATATGCTTATAACCATTTTTTAAAGCTAAAAGAGTGGATGAATAAGCATCACTAGGTGAAGCTTGCCAAGTACCAAATCCAATTTTTGGAATTGATATTCCATTACTTAAAATAAATACTTCGTCTTTAATCATATTATCTTGTAAACCTTCCTATTAAAATAAAATTAAATATGGATAGAATTAATGATCCTATCGTTACACCTAGTCCAATATAAAAATAAGCATCTTTTGACCAGGTAAGAAGAAAGATACCTAACCATAATAAAGAAATAAATAAACTCAAACAAAGAATAATTAAAGTTAATTTGAAATTAGATACTTTTGAATGTGATTTTTCTAAACTTGTCTTAGTCATAATTTCCTCCTATAAAACGTTAATTATTCTTAAAAAGAATAATCCCCATAGTAGAATTTGTAATAATAAAGAAAAATAAATTGATAAAGAAAAATAAATCTTATTTGTTTTGTGGTGGAAGAAAATTCTACCTATAAATCCTCCAATTGCTCCTCCAAAACATACTAATCCTAATAATGTTTTTTCTTTGATTCTTTTTGCTCTGTAGTTATGTTCAGCCATTTTCTTATCTTTACCAAATACAATAAAGGTAATTAAGGAAAAAATAATTAAATAACATGAATAAACTAAAAAAGTAATTAATGCCATATAAACCTCCATTTGATGAAATAATTATATAAAATTTAAAAATATAATTGAATAAAAATTACAACTTGTTATAATACTTTTGTCTATGAATTAGGGGAATTTATTTTTTGCTACGAAGAGAGGATAGGTAAGGTGGAACTATCTTAGAAAAAATAAATAGGCTACTAAGGAGATATAGTGAAAACTACGTGATCTGCGTTAAAGATATTAATTAAGGGCAATAAAATATTATTGAATTAGGATGGTACCGCGAGAATTCGTTCCTAAAGGTACTTTTTTTATGCTTAAAATTGGAGGAAATTTATGAAAAAAATGACATCTAGTGAAATTAGACAAATGTGGTTAGATTTTTTCAAATCTAAAGGTCATTATATTGAACCAAGTGCAAGTCTAATTCCAAATAACGATCCTACTTTATTATGGATCAATGCTGGTGTTGCAGCATTAAAGAAATATTTTGATGGTTCTGAAATCTCAAAATATTCAAGAATTACAAACGCTCAAAAAGCAATTAGAACAAACGATATTGAAAATGTTGGTAAAACTGCTCGTCACCATACATTCTTTGAAATGCTTGGTAACTTTTCTATCGGTGATTATTTCCGTAATGAAGTAATACCTTGGGCTTATGAATTATTAACAGATGAAAAATATTTCGCATTTGATAAGAATTTATTATATATCACACACCATCCAGATGATAAAGCAACTAGAGATTTATGGATTAAATGTGGTATGGACGAAAGTCATTTAATTCCACTTGAAGATAACTTCTGGGAAATTGGTGCAGGACCTTGTGGACCTGATACAGAAATCTTCTTTGATAGAGGAACTAAATATGATCCTGAAAACATCGGAATTAAATTATTAACAGATGATATTGAAAATGACCGTTATATTGAAATTTGGAACATTGTCTTTAGCCAATATAATGCAGAACCAGGTGTTGATAGAAAAGATTATAAAGAATTACCATCTAAAAATATTGATACTGGTGCAGGATTAGAAAGATTATGCTGCGTCATTCAAGAAGTTGAAACAAACTATGATACAGACTTATTCTATCCATATATCCAAGAAACTGAAAAACTTGCAAAATTCCCTTATAGCGGTGAATATAAAATGGCATATAGAGTTATTGCCGACCACATTAGAACATGTACATTCGCACTTGCTGATGGAGCAACTTTCTCAAATGAAGGTAGAGGTTATGTTTTAAGAAGAATTTTACGCCGCGCAGTTAGATATGGAAGAAAATTAGGTATTGATAAACCATTCTTATCTTCTTTAGTTCCAGTTGTTTGTGAAAATATGAAATCATTCTATCCTTATTTATTAGAAAAGAAAGATAGAATTATGAAGATGATTTCTCAAGAAGAAATTAAATTCGCAGCTACATTAAACCAAGGTGAAACATTATGTAAAAAGATGCTTTCTTCCTGTGGTGATGTTCTTCCAGGTAGCGATGCATTCAAATTATATGACACATATGGTTTCCCTTATGAATTAACTGAAGAAATTGCTTCTGAATTTAATAAAACATGCGATAAAGCAGGTTTTGATAAAGAAATGAAAGCACAAAAAGAACGTGCTCGTGCTGCTCGTGGTAGCCTTGAATCAATGAATGCTCAATCACAAGATTTAATGAATTTTAAAAATGAATCTGAATTCGTTTATAAAAATGAAATTATTGAAGGAACTGTCATTGGAGTATTTAAAGATGGCGTTAAGGTTGATTCTATTGAAGATGAAGGCGATATTATCTTAGATAAAACAAACTTCTATGCAACAATGGGTGGTCAAGTAAAAGACACAGGTACTATTGAAAATGATTCAACTTTATTAGAAGTTATTGATGTTACTAAAGCTCCAAATAAACAACATTTACACCATGTAAAAGTTAACTATGGTTCTGTCAAAGTTGGTGATAAATTTACTTTAAAACTCGATACTGAAGCAAGAAAGAAAATTCAAGCAAACCACTCAGCAACTCACCTTTTACAAGCTGCTTTACAAGAAGTTTTAGGTGATCACGTTAAACAAGAAGGTTCATTTGTTAATTCTGAAGTATTAAGATTTGACTTTGATCATTTTGAAAAGATTTCTTTCAAACAATTATGCCAAATTGAAAAAACAGTCAATGAATATATCTCTAAAGATATAAAAGTTGTCACAGAAGTTTTACCTATTGAAGAAGCTAAAAAACTCGGTGCGATGATGCTATTTAATGAAAAATATGGCGATGTTGTTAGAGTTGTTGAAATGGGTGATATTTCTAAAGAATTCTGCGGCGGTACCCATGTTTCTAGATTATCTGAAATTGGTTATTTCGCAATCGGATATGAAGAATCAATCGCTTCTGGTATTAGAAGAATTGAAGCATATACTGGTATGAAAGCTTATGAAGTATTAAAACAAAAAGAAATCATGTTAGAATCATTATTATCAAAAGTTAAAGTTACATCATATAATGATATTGCTCCAAGAATTGATATTATGAATAATGATATTGTTTCATTAAAGAAACAAAACCAAGAATTAAATGAATTAGTTTCTTCTTATAAAGCAAAAGAAGCTAAAAATGAATTTGTTGAAATCAATGGTAAACACGTTTTAACAAAAGTTGTTTCAAATATGGATAAAGATATGTTCTCATCTTTATTTGATTCATTAAAAGTAATGTTTGATTCTTCCATTGTTATTTTAGCTAATGTTACAAGTGAAAGAACTTCTTTAATTGTTGGTGTTTCTAAAGATTTAACTTCTTCTTATCAAGCTGGTAAATTAGTAAAAGAGATTACCTCTATTACTGGTGGTTCAGGCGGTGGAAGACCTGAAGTTGCTCAAGGTGGAATTAAAGATTCAACTAAGATTGATGAAGCATTCGCCTCAATTAAGAAAGGATTCTAAGATGGAACAAAAACAAGATAAAATCATTTTCGAAGATGAAAATGGAACAAAAACTGAATTGACAATCTTATTAACATATCATTCTGATACATTCAATAAAGACTATGTTGTCTTTTATGAAAATAATGATGATTTAGTCGCAGGTGAAGTTGATCAAGATGGTAATATTCACGATATTCAATCTGATGAAGAATATGATGAATTAGATGAAATCATCGATGAATATTTATCTTCCAAGGATAAAGAAACAAAGTAGGGAAACCTACTTTTTTCTTTTAAGCAATTTTTCAAACTTTCTTTAAAATATTAAAAAAATTAGTTGATTTTAATCGCAACATAATGTATCATTATACGTGCGTATGGCCCCATAGCTCAGCTGGATAGAGCAACTGCCTTCTAAGCAGTAGGTCAGGTGTTCGAATCACCTTGGGGTCACCACTTAAAAAATATGAGTTCCTTCTGGAACTCTTTTTTTTAGCTTTTATTGATTTACACTTGTTAACTATTTAAAATAATTTTAGAAAGAAAAATGCTTATGAAGAAAAAATTATTAAAGAAAAATTTATATATGTTAAATGGAAGCTTTGCTAAAAGAGGTTATGATTGGTGGTGGCATTCTTTTACTGGAATTAATGAAGTTAGTAAAGAAGAAAGACCTTTTTATGTTGAATATTTTATTATTAATCCAAAAGTTAGTCCTTCTAAATATGTTTTAGGTAGCGATGGAATACCATCTTATTTAATGGTCAATGTTGGCTCATGGGGTAAGAATAAATCTCAATTGCATCGATTTTATTCTCTTGATGAAGTAACTATTAAAAAGAATGAACTTTATATTGAAGGAAAAGATTTTTTATTAAAAGAAGACCATATTAAAGGTAAAGTTAATGCAATTAATCCTTCTTACAAAGAACTTTGTGATGAAGGGAGTATGGAATGGGATATTTCTTTGGATAAAAAGATAGCTTATGATGTAGGATATGGCACTAGTGCATTATTTGGAAATATTAAAGCATTTGATATGTATTGGCATGCGCAGGGAATAAAAACCTTAATGGATGGATATGTTATTTATAACAATGAAAAATATCTAATTAAACCTGAATCATGTTATGGCTATAGTGATAAAAACTGGGGAAGAGATTTTACTTCTCCTTGGGTATGGTTATCTTCTTGGGATTTAGTTAGTGAGATTAGTCATAAAAGATTAGAAAATTCTGCATTTGAAGTAGGAGGAGGTCGCCCTCGTGCCTTTGGTATTACTTTTAAAAATAAATTATTGATAGATTTTTATTATGAAGGTAAGAAATATGAATTTAATTTTTCTAAATTTTGGACATTATCAAAAGTAAAATTTGATTGCTATGAAACAGATACTCAAATTATTTGGAAGGTTATCGCTAAAAAAGGAAAATATACTTTTAATGTTGACATATTTTGTGAAAAAGAAGATATGTTATTAATAAATTATGAAGCACCTAATGGTGAAAAGAAATTCCATCGTTTATTTAACGGAGGAAATGGCAAAGGATATATTGAATTATATAAAAATAAGAAATTAATTGATCGAATTAAAACTTCTCATGTTGGATGTGAATATGGTAAATATCATGTAGAAGGAGATAATTATTATAAGAATTAAGAAGCTTGTCATAGCTTCTTTTTTTGCACAAAAAAAGAGGATTTTTCAATCCTCAATTAGTCTTCAATATTTTTTGCTTTTCTGATGATTTGAAGAACATATCCTCCAATCATGCAAACAAATGATAGAATGTTAAATACTAAGAATGTAACAATAACTCCAGCTGAATAATCAATAGAAGTAGCGAACATTGATTTTGCGTTGATTAAGACATAAATATAAGTAAAGCAATTACCTAATGATAGAACAGAACCAACTCCGATTAAAATTAAACCACTCTTTTTGATATCAAATGAATTGAAGTGAGCACCTACTAAAGTAAGAATACCACCTGCAACACCTGTACATAATCCTAAGATTAACCAAGCTACATATATTTTTAAAACAGTGTCACCATAAATATTCCAAATGAGTGAAACAATTAAGATGATTAATGATCCAAGTGTTAATAATAATTTTTCAAGTTTTTTCATTGTCATTGACTTGAAATAATTAACAAAAGATTCCCCAAAATCCTTGAACCAATTACCGATGCCATTAAAAAAATGTGCCATAAACTTTTTCCTCCAAAATATATAAATATAATATCATTATTTTTTTAAAAATAAAATAGACAATTTTTAATTTAGATAATAATTTACTGAATTTAAGGTATATTTATG
>CAVJGK010000045.1:0-11019 GCA_963648895.1 Lachnospiraceae bacterium
CTTAAAAAATTATATTTTCATATTTATTTTAATTTTTTTATTTATTTTATTTTTTAGTTAATTTTAAGGGAGGAAAACTATTATTGAATTATCAGGAGGACAAATTTATGTTAAAAACATTATCAAAAAAACTCTTACTATTAAGCCTATTTTCATTCTCATTATTAACAGGCTGTTCTTCTACTAGTTCTAATGTAACAAGTTCTAATTCAGCTTCAAGTGCAGGAGAAACTACTTATAATTATACATCTAATTCAACAAGTGGAAATTATTTTGCTTCATCCGAATCAAGCATTGATAAGACGTCTTTACCAACACCTAATGAAGTAGATTATGATACAATTAAAGATGCGATTAAAACTACTGTTAATTCTTTATCATTAGATGAATATAAATCTAATATTTCTTATGATGAAAGTTCTATTACTACTTTAAATGATGGAGATGTTATTGCCTCATCTGGAGATTATCTTTTAAGTGGTGATTATACTAGCGGTTTATCCATTACTGCTTCAAAAGATTCTATTATTCATCTATATTTAAATAATGCTTCTATTAGTGGCAATAATACTTCAGGAATTATTAAATCTGATAAAAAGATCACTTTAATTATTACTCTTATTGAAGGAACTACAAATAGTATTTCCGCGACTGGTGAAGGAAATAATATTCTTCAAGTAAAAGGTGATTTAATCATCAATGGCAAAGGTAGTTTAAATGTAACTGCCACTGATGCAGATGCAACAGGTATTAAAGTATCATCTTCTTTATATATCTTTGATTCAAGTATTAATGTAGTAGCTTCAAAACATGGTGTAGCATCTGAAACTTTCTATATGGAAGGAGCTTCTTTAAGCATCAATAACTTAGATGATTCAAAAGATGGTATCCATACAGAATGTGATTATGATAACAAAAAAGGTACTACTTATGAATTTGATTATTCTTTAGGTTATATCATTATTAAAGATAGTACTTATACTTGTTCGGTTAAAGGTGATGGTATCCAAGCAGACACCTTTATCGATATTGAAAATTCATCACTCAACATCACAACAAACGGAACATTTGTACAATATTCCGCGGAAAATATGTCTACTTATGGATTAGAAAGCGATGATTTTAGATATCAAAAAACTAATAATACATATAAAAAAGTTGGTAGTGATGAAATAAGAAACATCTCTTCTTATTATGCATTAGTACAATCTGCTAAAGGTATTAAGGTTGGTACAATTGAATATGATACTGATGGAGATGATGAAGATGATGCCGAAATTACAACAACAAGTTATGGTCTTATTTTAGAAAATAACACAATTAATATTAATTCAAGTGATGATGCAATTCATACAAACAATGGTAATTCATATATGTTAGATTCTGACATTACTATTGATACATTAGATGATGGAATTACATCAGATAATGTTAATTATATTGATGGAGGTAATATATCAATTAATTCTTCATATGAAGGTTTAGAAGGAGCATATATAAAAATTGTTGATGGAACTATCGATATTTATTCTTCTGACGATGGCATTAATGCCGCGAGTGATGATTCATCCATTGTTCCTTATATTTTAATTGAAGATGGAACAATTAACGTTTATAACGAAGGTGATGGCCTTGATTCAAACGGTTATACATACATCAATGGAGGAAATGTCATCGTCCATGGTCCAAATAATTCAGGTGATTCACCATTAGATGCAGACAAAGAAACATATATTAATTATGGCAATGTATTATGTTATACAACTTCAACAATGTATGAAAATCCAAGTTCTTCTTCAAGTCAATATTCTATCGCAGTTTCATTAGGAAGTACTTATTCAGCATCTTCATTAATTGAAATTAAAGATTCTTCTTCAAATACTTTAGCAAGTGTTACAACGATCAAACAAGCTTCAAGAATTATTGCTTCATTACCATCTTTCAAATTAAATCAAACTTATTCAATATATGTAAATAATACAAAAATAAAAGATATCACTATTACTTCAAAAGTAACTAGTGATGGAGGAAATAATTCTCGTCCAGGTCCTGGTGGAAGATAGACAAAAAAAGGCGTTCAGATGAACGTCTTTTTAGTTGATTATAAAATTTCAAGTACTCTTCTAACTACTTCATCAGATGTAAAATTAAAATCATTAATGACATCTTTAGCAGGAGCGGATTTACCAAATATATCAATACCCATTGTATGAGCAGCAAATCTTTGCCATCCGAATGTTGAAAGCATTTCAATAGACATACGTTTAGCATAATCATTGCCTAATACATCTTTAATATATGAAGAATCTTGATTTAAGAATAATTCTTGGCAAGGCATTGAAACTACTCTTACATCAATATTTTGTTTTAATAATTTTTCTTGTGCTTCAATCGCTAATGAAACTTCACTACCTGTTGCAATTAATGTGAAATCAGGTTTTGCTCCTCTTTCTTTAGAAATAACATATCCACCTTTATAAACATCTTCACTTCTAGATCCTTCGATTAAAGGTAAATTTTGTCTTGAAAGAATTAAACAAGAAGGATGAGTTGTAGTTTCTAAAGCTAATTTCCAGCTTGCTGCAACTTCGTTAGTATCACAAGGTCTATAAACATAGTTATGAGGAATAGATCTTAACATTGCAAGTTGTTCAATTGGTTGATGTGTTGGTCCATCTTCACCAACTGCGATTGAATCGTGTGAGAATAAATAAATTGCTGGTAAATTGCTTAATGAAGCCATTCTAATTGCAGGTTTTAAATAATCTGAGAAGACTAAGAAACAACCAGCATAAGTTCTTAATCCACCATGTAATAACATACCATTTTGGATGGAAGCCATCGCGAATTCTCTAATACCGAAGTTGATATTTCTTCCTTCTCTAGTAAGTGGAGTAAAATCAACGCCACCTTTAATTTTAGTTTTAACGCTACCGGCTACATCGGCACATCCACCAATTAAATTAAATACTGATTGGTGTAAAAGATTTAAGATAGTTTGAGATGAATTTCTTGTTGCGTCTTTTGTTCCTGGTTCAATATATGGTCCTTTATCAAAGACAAAGGTTGAAACATCATTATCTTTTGTTGCTTCAAATTCACTAGCTTCTTTTGGGAAATCGCGTTTATAAGCATCAAAATATGAAGTCCAAGTTTTATATGCTTTTTTACCACGTTTGATGAATGTATCTTTAAATACATCATAAACTTCTTCAGGTACAAAGAAATCTGGATAATCATAACCATATGATAATTTTGCTTTCTTACCATCTTCTTCACCTAAAGGTGCGCCATGAACTTTAGAAGTTCCTGCGTTTGCAGATCCATAACCAATAACTGTATGAACCATAATTAAAGTAGGTTTTTCAGTTGATTTTTTTGCTTTTTTGATTGCTTTATCAATTTCAGAAACTGAATTACCATCTTTTACTTCAATAACATTCCACTTTGACGCAATAAATCTCTTTTTAACATCTTCATTGAAAGACATATCAAGTCCTCCATCAAGAGTTACGTTATTTGCGTCATAGAATAAAATTAATTTATTTAATTTTTGTAATCCTGCAAAAGAAATTGCTTCTTGAGAAATACCTTCTTGTAAACAACCATCACCACATAATACATATGTATAATGATTCATAAAGCGATATCCTTCTTCATAAATACCTTGTAAAGAAGCTTCTGCCATAGCAAAACCAACACCTTGAGCGATACCTTGTCCTAAAGGACCAGCAGATGCATCAACACCTTTAGTTAGTCCTACTTCAGGATGGCCAGGAGTTAAAGAATTTAATTGTCTAAATTGTTTTAAATCATCGATAGTTAAACCATATCCACATAAATGGAGCATTGTATATAAAAGCATCGAAGCATGACCTGCTGATAAAACAAAACGGTCTCTATTAACCCACTCAGGATGAGTTGGATCAGAATTTAAATGTTTAGTAAATAAGGTATATAAGATTGGAGCGCTACCAAGTGCCATACCAGGATGGCCTGAATTTGCTTTGTTGATACCATCAATACATAACGATCTAATCGCTGCGATACATAAATTGTCTTTTGTCATATTTTTCTCCCAAAATAAAATATCTAGGGTCAAGGAATATTCCTTAGTTACAGGTGGGCATCTTGTTCTTCACTTCCGGATTCCGAAGTTAGATGAATAAGTAAGCATATAGCGTTACCTAGACCAACGGCCTTCAACTTCATGAAGATTTATATAAAAGATTCCCGAAATTTAATATGTAGGAAACGCATAAACCCCTAGACAACAATATATTACCATATAAAATTAAATTGCGCTAGATATGATAATTATAAAAATCTAAAAATATTAAAATTGCTAAATAAAATTATTATCTTTATATATAATTACTTCTTAAAAAAGTGGAAATCGCAACAATCTCCTCCATATCCTAATGTTTTTGTTCTTGAAAAACCTATTTTATTTAAGCCACCATAAGTTACATCATCAACATCACAAAAAAGTTTGCATAATTCAGGGCATCCATTTTCAACGCATGCTGAATGCCATAAACACTTAGTTATTGTAATATCATAAAAATCCTTACCAGAGATTTGACTACTTTCTTGAAGATCAGTTGTCTTCATAATCTTTAGAAAGATTTTACTATATATCTTATAAAAGAAAGGAAACTTTTCCATTTTGGCAGTAGAATTATGTTTTTTAGTCGCAACAACATCAAGCATATATTTTTTCATAGTTTTAGTTACTTCTTCTTTAGATAGTCCACTTTCTAAAAATATTTGATATAAAGCAATACGTGGAAGAATCGTTTTAGAGAGTGTTTTTATTTGATTCTTAGTTTTATTTTTAGTGTTTTGGATAAGTTTATTAAGTCTAGTATCTTGTTTAGAGAAAAAATCACTACCTTTATTATTTCCAAATTCTTTAATTAAAAATGTCTTAATTTGTTTTTGTTGTTTGATCTTCATAATTGCCCTCCAGTTATTTATGCGGCTTAAGTATTCTTTCCTTTTAGTAGCCATAACTATCAATAGTAGAAATACTACAATAAACTTAGTTAGTTATATTTAACTATATAAAATAAATATTTTCAATATCTCGTCATTTTATAACCTTATTTATACATAAAATTGCTAATTATTAATTTAGTATAAATGGAAGATCAAATAGCGAAGCAATTTTTTTAAAATATTTCATTTTTTTATTGACTAGATTACTAACATAGTTTATTATTTTAGAGCAAATAAATTTGTGGAAAGAAGAGGCGCCTAGACTTCTCACCAGATTTGACTTAGTTGAATTGGTAAATTGCTACATATATCTGATATGTATTATTGATGGGCGCAGGATTCTGTGCCCATTTTATTTTATATAGGAGGATTCAGTTATTATTTACTCAAACGAAAGACCAAATCCACGTAATAATCGTAACGGGGATGACTTAGTAAATGGAGATATCCGTTTCCCTAACGTCCGTGTCATTGGCCCTGATGGTGAATCATTAGGTGTTATGCCAAGATTAAGAGCGATTCAACTTGCAGAAACATATTCATTAGATTTAGTATGTGTCGCAAAAGAAGCAAACCCACCAGTATGTAAAATCTTAAACTATGGTAAATATCGCTTCGAACAACAAAAGAAAGCTCACGACATGAAGAAGGCTCAAAAAGCTAAAACAATTTCTATTAAAGAAATTCAACTCTCACCTGTTATTGGTATCCATGATTTTGATACAAGAGTCAATCAAGCAACTAAAATTTTAAATGCTGGTGACAAGATCAAAGTTACATTACGTTTCAGAGGTAGACAACTAACTCATACCGAAGTAGGTCTTGAAGTAATGAATCGTTTCATTGATAGCCTTAAGGAACTTTCTAACGTTGAAAAAGAACCAAAGCTAGAAGGAAAAATCTTATATTGCGTTTTAGCATCAAAAATTAAAAAATAGGAGGACAAAATCATGCCAAAAATGAAATCAAAACGTGCACTTTTAAAAAGAATGAAAGTCACAGGCTCAGGAAAGGTTAAAATTTATCACTCACACGTTTCCCATTTAAGCCATAACAAATCACAAAAACAAAAAAGACATTTAAGAATGCCAAACACTCTTTCAAAGTCAGATTACAAGAGAGTAAGAATGTTAATTCAAAAGTAGGAGGTTAAGAACATGAGAGTAAAAGGTGGAACAACAACACACGCAAGAAGAAAAAAAGTCTTAAAAAGAGCTAAAGGTTACTTCGGTTCAAAACACACATTATACAAAACTGCTAATGAACAAGTAATTCACTCATTACACTATGCTTATGTATCACGTAGAAAGAGAAAATCAGACTACAGAAAATTATGGATTGTCAGAATTAACGCTGCAGCACATAACTATGATATGTCATATTCAACATTAATGCACGGCTTAAAATTAGCTAACATTAACATCAACAGAAAAATGTTATCTGAAATGGCAATCACTGACGAAGCTGGTTTCGCTAACTTAGTTGAAACAGCTAAAAAAGCATTAGCTAAATAGTTAACTTATAAGACTAAAACGCATCATTACGATGCGTTTTTTGTTGCACAAAAAAACTCACTTCAATTTAGAAGTGAGCCTTTTTTAGAATAAATCAGCGTTTTCATCAACTGGTGAATAATCTTCATTAACTCTAATAACTTTGATATTAGAAATACAATCTTTAATTAAAGATTCATAATCAAATGATTCTTCAATTTCTTTGATCTTCTTTTCTTGTGGTTGAGTTGTAGGATTTTTTGGATCAAAGATTGTACAACAATCTTCGAAAGGACGAATTGAAATATCATAAGTTCCAATTTCTCTAGCGATTTTAATAATCTCTACTTTATCAAAAATAGCTAAAGGTCTAATAACTGGTAAAGAAACAACATTTTCAATTTGTTGCATACTCTTTAATGTTTGAGAAGCAACTTGTCCAATAGATTCACCATTTGCGATAACTAAATCATTATGGTGATTTGCGACTCTTTCTGTAATGCGATACATCATTCTTCTCATGATCGTAATTGCATAGGATTCACGCGCATATTTATAAATTTGTTCTTGTAAAGTAGTAAAAGGAACTACATATACTTTAACTTCACCTTGGTATTTAGCCAAAACTTTGCATAAATCTGTGATTTTAGTAATAACACCTTCATTAGTATAAGGAGGTGAAGCAAAGTGAATTGCTTCAATCTTGATGCCGCGTTTCATCATTAAATATGCCGCGACTGGAGAATCAATACCTCCTGACATCATCATTAAGCCTTTACCAGCGATACCTAAAGGATAACCGCCTGCTCCTTGTACTTGAGAAGTATAGATATAAGTTTCGTTTTGTCTTACTGTTAATGCAATTGTCAATTCAGGATTATGTACATCGACTTTATAAGATGAATTTTTTAAAATGTATCCAGCAATTTCTCTATTGATTTCATCAGAAATCATAGGGAAAGCTTTTTCCGCTCTTTTAGCCTTCATTTTAAAAGTTGTTTTATTTTCTTCTAAAGCGAGTTTTAAGCAAGCTTCTTTCATCTTTTCGATGTCATTTTCTACTTTATAAACTAAAGAGAAACTACTTAAACCAGATACTTGTTTTAATAAAGGTTCAATTTGTTCATAAGGTTCATCATTTAAATGAATGTAAATATGATCTTTACGAATTTCATATTTTAAGTTTGTAAATTTCTTTAATGTTCTTTTGATGTTATCTGCGAGTTTATAAATAAAATCAATTTTATTTTTTCCCTTGGTAGATAATTCACCAAAGCGAACCATAATAAGTTCTTGTTTCATACTTCCTCCTTAAAAAGAGTAACCTTACGGCTACTCTAAAATAAATTTATTATTTAATGATTGATTCTTCCCAACATTCTGGTGCTTCTAAATTTAATAATTTAGCGACTGTTGGAGCGACGTTTGCAAGTCCGAAGTTACCTTCTTTCATTTCAACTTTGATATCATCATCAACAATGATGAATGGTACTGGGTTTAATGAGTGAGCAGTTCTAACTTGGATTTGACCTTTTTTGTTCTTTTCAAGCATTTCATCTGCATTACCATGGTCTGCAGTAACAAGCATTGTATAGCCTTCTTTTTTAGCGACTTTCCAAAGTCTTGCTAAGCCAAGATCAACAGCTTCCATTGCAGTGATTGTTGCATCTAAACTACCTGTATGGCCAACCATATCACCATTAGGATAATTTAATCTAATGAATTGATATTTATGTCCTTCCATTGCTTTGATAACTTCATCAGTAATTTGTGCAGATTTCATCCAAGGTCTTTGGTCGAATGAAACATTATCAGAAGGAATTTCCATATATGTTTCTAATTCTTCAGAGAACTTACCTGATTTATTACCGTTCCAGAAATATGTAACGTGACCATATTTTTGAGTTTCTGAAATTGCAAATTCATTGATGTTATTTGCAACGCATAATTCTGTTAATGTATGTCTAATTTCTGGTGGATTGACTAAGAATCTCTTTGGAAGTTTTAAATCTCCATCATATTGTAATAATCCTGCATAGCAAACATCTGGGTAGAATACTCTATCAAATTTGTTAAAGTCTTTATCATCGAAAGCCATTGAAATTTCAATTGCTCTATCACCTCTAAAGTTGAATAAGATGACTGAATCGTGATCGAGAACTTTACCAACTGGTTCATTATTTTCACAAACGACGAATGCAGGTAAATCTTGGTCGATAATACCAGGGATTTCAGTTCTAAATGTTTCAACAGCTTCTGTAGTTGAGTTGAATTTTCTTGCATCGCCTAATACATGTGCATGCCATCCTTCTTCAACCATACCCCAGTTAGCTTGGTAACGGTCCATTGTAATTTTCATTCTACCGCCGCCTGACGCAATACGTGCATCAAAGCTATCATCATTTAATGAAGTTAAAACTTCTTCAAGTTGGCTTACATAAACAAGTGCGCTAGTGGCTGGAACATCTCTACCATCTAATAAGATGTGAACTCTTACTTTCTTAACGCCTTCATTCTTAGCTTCTTTAATCATTGCGATTAAGTGAGAAATGTTAGAATGAACATTACCATCACTTAATAAGCCTAAGAAATGTAATGTAGAATTATGTTCTTTAACATTATCAATTTCTTCTTTCCAAGCAGTTGAAGAATAAATCTTTCCTGATTGAATTGATTCGTTAACAAGTTTTGCGCCTTGAGAATAAATTTGACCACAACCTAATGCGTTATGTCCAACTTCGGAATTACCCATATCATCATCACTTGGTAAACCAACTGCAGGACCATGTGCCTTTAAACGGCAGTTAGGATAAGTCTTTAAAAAATAATCTAAATTTGGTGTATGTGCCATTGTGACTGCATCGCCTAAGCCAGTCTTTGAAAAGCCGACACCATCCATAATAACTAATAAAATTGGTTTTGACATATATAATTATCTCCTTTAACCGTTTCTCATTATACCATTATTTTATTTATTATAAAATAAAAAGTATGAATTTTACTTCATACTTTGTTTTGACTTATATATTTGATACATGTAGATACCTGCGATGGTTTTAGCATCAACTATTTCACCTTGAGAAATTTGTTCTTCAATATGAGAAATATCATCTAAATAAATATCAATAAATTCATTTTCATCAAGATGAGTTTGTGTTTTAACCAAATCATATGCATAGTAGATATGAATAGTTTCTTCTACAAAGGCAACACTTGGATAGATTGTTCCTAGATAAACAATGTTATTTGCTTTATAACCTGTTTCTTCTTCAAATTCTCTTAAAGCACAAGTTTCACCTTTTTCGCCTTTTTCCATTTTGCCAGCAGGTATTTCAATAATTTCTTTATCGTAAGGATAACGATATTGTTTTTCTAAAATTAATTTACCATCAATAAAAGCAATAACTGCGCAAGCTTCACCACGTACTACTAAATCACGAGTGGAAATATTTCCATTTGGGCAAACTACTTTATCTTGATAAACATCGATGATATTACCTTTAAAGATATGATGTTTTTCTAATAATTTTTCTTTCTTATCCATACTATTTACCATGTTCTTCATATTGTTTTTTTAAAGATTCACGCATGATTTGATCAACCTTTTCAGTTAAACCTACTGTCTTTAAATCTTTGTAATCTTCATATTCTAAAGTTGCGGCAAGATTGATATAAACATGAGTTCTTTTTAATGGGAAGTTCTTTCTTACAGTTTCTGTATTAATCGCGGTAATAACATAAATTGGTGCTTTAGTCATAAATGCAATTTTTAAGACACCAGGTTTTAATTGTAATAATAAATCGTTTGTTTTATTTCGATGTCCTTCAGGGAAAACACCAACTGAACAAATATCCTCATTGATATATTTACTCGCTTGTTTAATAACCGAGATTGATTGTTTTATATCATCTCTATCAATAGGCATATAGCAACATTTATGCATATATTTATTAATGCCAGGAACTTTAAATATCGATCTTTTTGCAATCCAGGATAATTGATAACCTACTAATGCAGAAGAAATAACCATTGGATCAAAATTGGAACGATGGTTACAAATAAGAATAAATCTTCTATCTTTAGGAAGAACCTTCTTATCAGGGAAATGGATTTTTACTCTACACATAAAGGCAAAATATTGGAAAGCATAATCCATGACGATACGATAGAATTTATGATCTTTATCGCTGAAGTCTGTTTTTATTTTAAAGCTAAAGCCAAATAAGAAAAATAAGAAGAAAGTTAAAACGATTGCAAGGAATAAAAATGCAAGGAAATACACAAAGATAACATATATCTTATATGGTTCTGTTATAAGGCCATTGAAGTAGACGGTACAAAATGTCGCTACTGCGGCGGTGATTAAATTTAGTATAAAATACATATTTGCTTTCTCCAAAAAATGACTTAATCTAGTTAAACTTTAACATTTTATTAAATTTAAGTAAAGAAATTTTATTTAGTTAGGTTTAATTAACTAAAACAAACTTCCTTATAAACTTAATATTTTAAGCTTGAATATCC
>CAVJGK010000046.1:0-10992 GCA_963648895.1 Lachnospiraceae bacterium
TTTCTTAAATACATGTTAACTCTTAATAATTTTGCATAGTCAAATGCTTCACCATGACCAAAATAACAAGTTACATCACTAGGTAAATTTAATTCTCTTACCTTCGTTAAAGAATTGAATAATTCCACTTCACTAGCTGTTGGTAAATCATATCGACCAATTGATTCACCTAAAATTGTATCACCAGTAAAAAGAACTTTTTCATCTTTAAAATAATACATACATCCACCTTTGGTATGCCCTGGAGTATGAATAACTTCAAAATGAATTCCTTCTAAAACAAATTCTCCTTCATCTAAAGGTTGAATTTCACAAGTAGGAACATAATTTTTATATTCACTAGGACAATCCCATCTAGAAGACGAACAATTCTTTTTTGGATTCATTATTAAATCAATTTCATCTTTATAAGCATATATTTTGACATTAGGAAAATCTTTTAATAAATCATTAATTCCTGATATATGATCATAATGTCCATGAGTTAATAAAATAAAGCAAATACCTCCAATAGAAGAAATATATTCTTTCACTTTTTTTGAATAAAAGCCTGGATCGATAATAAAGTTTTTATTATTAACGCTACAAACATATTCATTGCAAGAAAACATGCTTTGGCATTCAAATCTTTTTACTTTCATATTGTCTCCTTTAAAGTAGAAAAAAAGAGCTCATAAATAGCTCTAATTTCTTACTTCTTTTCTTTATGATTTGTCATCTTATTGCATTTTTTGCAATATTTTTTGATTTCAAACTTTTCTGGGTGATTTCTTTTATTCTTTGTTGTAATGTAGTTTTCATCACCGCATTCTGTACATTTTAAGATAATATCTTCACGTGGCATTCTTTCCACCTCCATTTGTTACCTATGTAAGTTTACCATAGACAAAAATAAAATACTACAATTATTTTTATAAAATAATAATTTTATTATGACGATTTTTAATGTAAAATTATTAATGAGGTAGTTATATGTTAAGAAATGAAACAAGTATTGTAAAAATTAAAAATGTTGAAATGGGTGGAGATAATAAGATCTTAATCCAATCAATGTGTAATATTAAAACTGAAAAAGTCGATTTAGTCGTCAATCAAATTCATCAACTTGAAAAAGCTGGTTGTGATTTAATTAGAGTCTCTGTTTTAGATGAAAATGATGCTTATGCCATTAAAGATATTGTTTCAAGAATCAATATTCCTTTAATCGCAGATATCCACTTTTCTAAAAAATTAGCCCTATTAGCGATTGAAAATGGTGCTTCCAAAATTAGATTAAACCCAGGCAATATCAAAAATGAAGAAGATGTGGTTGAAATTATTGAAGCAGCGAAAAAAAACAATGTTGCCATTAGAATTGGAGTAAATTCTGGTTCAGTTCCTAAGGAAATCATTCAATCTAATGATTTAAAAATGTCATCTAAAATCATGTTAGATCTATTAGATAATTATATTCAAATTTTTGAAAAACATGATTTCCATAATCTAGTTTTAGCTTTAAAATCCTCTTCTCCTTTAATCACATTAGAATGTTATAGACAAGCGGCAAGAAAATATAAATATCCTTTACATATCGGAGTTACTGAATCTTCCATTAAAGATATTGGTTTAATTAGATCAACTATTGCCCTAGCACCATTATTAATGGAAGGAATTGGAAATACGATTAGAATTTCTTTATCCGATGATCCTGTTGAAGAAATTTATGCCGCGAAAAGATTATTGCACGATTTAGGTTTATATCCTTCTTATTACACTTTAATTTCTTGCCCAATGTGTGGAAGAACTACTGCCGATACAAAAGATATTGCCACAAAAGTAATGGGGTTATTAGAAGAATATAATTTAAATATCACCGTTGCTTGTATGGGATGTGTAGTCAATGGCATTGGTGAAGGTATGCAAGCCGATTTAGGTATAGCCTGCGCTAAATTAAATACATATGTCATTTTCAAAAAAGGTCAGGTCATTGAAACTGTCACTGGTGAAGAATTATTCCCACATTTTGAAAACCATTTAAAATCATTTATTAAGTAGTCAATCTAGACTACTTTTTTTGTAAAATAAAAAGACTCTTTCGAGTCTTAATAATTACCATATCCGCCTTTTTTAGCGTTAGCTTTCTTTTGTTCACGGATATTCTTTTTAATAATATCTTTTTTATGATCGTCTTTGGCCTTTTTTACCGCATCACGAATCTTTTTCTTATATCCAGGTTTAACTTTTTTAGTTCTTACTTTGGCGATTTCTTTTTTGATTTTACCTTCTAATACTTCATTGACTTCTTTTTTCTTTTTGCCAGTAAGTGTATCAATTTTCTTTAAACCTTCTGGTTTTAAGACATAATAATCAAAGGAAATATTCTTATTTTTTGCAATTAATTTATTTAATAAATCCATTTCATCATCATTATAGAAAATGTATGAATCACCTTTTTTATTAAATCTACCTGTACGACCTGCACGGTGATAATAATAATCTAAATCAGATGGTAAATCTAAAGAAATAATGGTTGAAACATCAGGAATATCAATACCACGAGAAGCAATATCGCTACAAATGATTAAATTGAAATCCCCTTCTTTAATTCTACGCATAGTGATTTTTCTTTCACGCGATTCTAAATCACCTGAAAGAAGACCACATTTAATACCGAGTTTATTTAATTCTTTATATACTTTATCTACACGTGTTTTTTCACTTGCAAAAACCATTGTAAAATAAGGATTTTCAGTTTTTAAGAAAGTAACAAGTTGTTCAATAGGATCTTTATGTTTTAAATTGACTAAGTGATGAGAAACATTGGAATTAACTTTTGTTTGTTTATTGATATCGATAATTTCATCGGCACCAATAAATTTATATGTATCAGAGATTAAATGATTCTTCATAGTCGCAGTAAAGATTAATCTTTGATCTGGTCTAATTAAGAATAATAATTCTCTAATATCATTTACATATGCTTCATCAAGTAACATATCGCATTCATCTAAAACAAACATCTTAATGAATTTATAATCCATCTTATTTTTTAAGAAAACATCATGAATTCTTCCAGGTGTACCGATGATGATTTGAGGTTTAACACTATCATGACTTACTTTGGATAAGTCTTCTTTTTTATCATTGCTTGAAGTAAGTAAACCGACTTTAATACCGAGTTTTAAACCAATATCATTCGCGAAACGATAAGTTTGAGAAGCAAGTTCTACAGTTGGAGAAATAATTAATGCTTGAACGCCATTATTATCTTTATCAATGTTATTAAAAATTGGAATTAAGAAAGCATGTGTTTTACCACTGCCTGTCATTGATTTACAAATCAAAGACTTTCCTTTTAAAGCTTTAGGTAAGACTGCTTCTTGAATAGGAGTTGGTTCAATATAACCTAACTCTTTTAAAGCATCAACTAATTCTTTTTTTAAATTATATGAACCAAAATACATAATTTCCTCCTTATTTTTCTTCTTCTAAATTTAATTTAATATGTAAATCGTCAAGTTGAGCCTGATCAACTGGCATTGGTGCATTTGACATTGGATCGACTGCATTTAAGTTCTTAGGGAATGCAATAACGTCTCTGATATTATCAGTGTTATTAATTAACATCGCAACTCTATCTAATCCAAGTGCAAATCCTCCATGAGGTGGAACACCATATTTTAATGCGTTAACAAAGAAACCGAATTTTCTTTGAATATCTTCTTCAGTAAAGCCTAATAATTCAAAGATAGTCTTTTGTTCTTCTTGGTCAAAGATTCTTAAAGATCCCCCGCCTGCTTCATAGCCATTGATAACAATATCATATGCTGCAGCATAGACTTTTTCTGGATGTTCTTTTAATAAAGGTACATCTCTATCTAAAGGTTTTGTGAATGGGTGATGACATGGAGAAATTTCTTTTGTTTCTTCATTGTAATCAAATAATGGGAATTCAACAACCCATAAGAAATCATAGCTTAATGGATCGTATAAATTTAAATCTTTACCATATTTAGTTCTAATAGAGCCTAAGCAAGAACAAACTCTCATTCTAATACCAGCACCAACAATTACTAAATCATTTTCTTTTAATTCTAAGTTTGAAGCAAGTTCATTTAATGTTTTTTCATCAAAGAATTTATTTAATGAAGATTCAACTTTGCCATCGACAAATTTGAAGAAACCAAATTTACCAATACCAAATTTCTTTGCAGTTAAATCTAAATTATCTTGAACTTTTCTTGATGTAGTAGATGCAACTCCTGGAATAACAATCGCTCTAATGGTTTTCGCTGATTTATATACTTCAAATTCTGTTTTTGAAAGGATAGAAGTAACATCGTGTAATTCAAGACCAAATCTTGTATCTGGTTTATCAGAACCATATGTATCAATACAATAATCGTATTTTAATCTTCTAAATGGAGTTGGAACATCCATTCCTTTTGCTTCTTTCCAAATAGCTTTGATTAAGCCTTCACCTAAAGAAAGAATATCTTCTTGGTTGAAGAAAGAACATTCAACGTCGACTTGAGTAAAATCAGGTTGACGATCAGCACGTAAATCTTCATCTCTAAAGCAACGAGCGACTTGATAATATCTTTCCATACCACCAACCATTAATAATTGTTTAAATAATTGTGGTGATTGAGGTAAAGCGAAGAATGATCCAGGTCTAGTTCTTGAAGGAACTAAATAATCTCTTGCGCCTTCTGGAGTAGAAAGGCATAAAACTGGAGTTTCTACTTCAACAAATTCATGAGAATCTAAATATTGATGGCATGCACGAGTAATTTTCGCTCTATTGATTAAATTTTGTTGCATGCATGGTCTTCTTAAATCAAGATAACGATATTTTAATCTTGTATCTTCTAAAGCATCTGTTTCATCAGCGATGATGAAAGGAACTTGTGCAGAAGTATTAACAATTTTAATTTCACTTGCGACTACTTCAATTTCACCTGTAGGAAGTTTCTTATTAGGTGTTTCTTTTTTAGTAACAATACCTGTTACTTCAATGATGTATTCAGATTTAATATCTTTTGCGATGGAAAATTTTTCATCTTCAAAAGTAACTTGGGTATAACCCCATCTGTCTCTTAAATCAATAAAGACTAAAGATCCTAAATTTCTTTTTTTAGATACCCAACCAATAAGGGTAACTTGTTTACCGACATCGGATAATCTTAATTCGCCGTTATTATGTGTACGATTCATATTCTTTCTCCTATTTTTTTAATTTTGCAATGATGTCTTCTTTTGACATAGCAACTTGTTCTTGAGTTGATAAATTTTTAAATTGATAAAGATTATTATTAATTTCATCTTCACCAATAACAATCATGTAATGTGCATTTTTTCTTAATGCGATTTTGATAGAAGCTTTCATTGATTTATCTTCTAAGTTAATATCGCAAGAAACACTATTTAATCTTAATTCATGAGATAGAGAAAATGCATAATCTTTTGCTTTTTCACCTAAATAAACAATATATGCATCAACTTCAGGTTTTGCATAATTTTCTACATCGATTTCTTTTAATAATGAATTTAATCTTTCAATACCAAAGGCAAAACCAACGCTGGAAAGTTCTGGTCCTCCCACTTCATGGACTAAATTATCATAATGTCCTCCAGCACCAATCGCACCTAGATTTGTTCCATTATCAGAGATATAGTGGAATTCAAAGACCACATGAGAATAATAATCAAGTCCTCTAACTAAAGTATCATCAACAACATATTCAATATTTTCTTTATCTAATAAAGATAAGACTTCATTGAATCTTGTTTTTGATTCTTCATTTAAATAATCACCCATCTTTGGTGCATCTTTAACTTTTTGTATATCTTCAGGAACCTTACAATCTAAGATTCTTAAAGGATTTACTTCATATCTTCTTTGGCAATCTGGACACATTGTTGAAATAAATGGTTTAAAATATTCTTTTAAAGCAGTGCGATAATTATCTCTACTTGCTTGATCACCAATAGAATTAATTTTTAAAATGACTTTTTTAAAACCAATTTTGTGTAAAGCATCGACTCCAAGAATAATTGTTTCTGCATCTTCATAAGAAGAAGTAACACCAACTTGTTCAACACCGAATTGGTTAAATTGTCTATATCGACCTGCTGAAGGTCTTTCATATCTAAAAGCAGGACCTAGATATTGTAATTTTAAAGGTAAATCATGTGTTGCATATAATTTATTGGTGACAACCGCTCTCATGACTCCTGCTGTAACTTCTGGACGAAGGGAAATATTTCTTCCACCTTTATCGGTAAAATCAAACATTTCTTTTGTAACAATGTCACTAGATTCACCCGCTGAACGAGTAAATAAATCTGTTGATTCATAAATAGGAGTATGGATAGGGCTATATCCATAATTTAAAGCGACTTTCTTTAAACTATCTTCTATCTTTTCAATATTTAATGCATCTTCATAATATGCATCATAAGTTCCTCTTTGTGGTTGATAATTTGCCATATTTCCTCCTAAAACATAAAAAAAGTACCTTTATAAGGGCGCTATTCGCGCGGTACCACCTTATTTCACTATCTCGTGCACTTAAAGTTTTAACGTAACAACCGATAAATCTCTTTATAATCTCAATAGTGTCTACTTATTAATCTTAATAAACGTTTTCACCTAAATCGTTCTCTCTTTGATTAATCTTTAATAAGGTTTCTATCTCATCGACATAATTATTATAAATAATTGAGATATATTTTTTCAACTAAATTATTTATTTTAAGATATCTTTAGAATCATCATACATTCTTTCATGATAATGTTCACTGTATTGATCTTTTTCAAATACTTCTAACATAATTTCAAAATTAGAAGCTAAGACATATTTTTTTAGTTCATCTCTTTCCACCCAAAAATTTCTTCCTTCGTCATTGGATGTAACTTCACCTTCAAAAGTATCAGTCTTAAATAAAAAACAAACATATCTAATATCATCTTTAAACCATTGTTTTATCCCACATAGCTTTAAATTAGATATGCTTAAACCTGTTTCTTCTTTGATTTCTCTAATAGTTGAATCAACAATCGATTCATGTTTTTCAACATGTCCCCCTGGAAAAGCAACCCCGACCCAAGATTTAACTCTTTGTTGGACTAAAACTTTACTTCCATTAACAATCATACACATGTTTGATAAGATAACTTGTTCAGGTAAATGAGTCATAATTTCCTCCGAAAATACAAAGGTTCGCCTTTTAAGCGAACCTATTTAATTCTTTTTAAGCCAAACATATTGAGGAATTCTTTTGGAGTATCCGCAATAAATTTGTAATGTTTTTCTTTGTTGAATGGGTGATCAAATTCTAAAATTCTTGCATGTAAACCAAGTCTTTTAAATGGATCTAAAGTAGAACCATATTTATCATCACCTACAACATTGTGTCCTAAATCTTTCATGTGGACTCTGATTTGGTTTTTTCTACCAGTATCGATATTAACTTTTAATAAAGAATATTCTTCAACTTCCGAAATAACTTCATAATGAGTAATCGCTTTTAATCCTTCTTTAGGATTTCTTGCCGAATACATCAAATTAGTTTTACTTTGTAATAAGCCGGAAATTCTTGTGCCAGATTTTTCTTCAAAATGGCCTTCACAAACAGCGATATATTGTCTTTGTTTAACTAAAGAATTCCATGAATCTTGGAAAGCATCTTTTAATTCTTCATTCTTAGTAAAAATTAAAACACCGGAAGTTTCTTTATCTAAACGATGGACGACATAGACGCGGTCTTTAGGATTAACTTCTCTAACATAATCCATCATATAACGATATGCGGTATGTTCTTTATCCTTATCATCGGCAATTGATAAAAGTCCACTAGGTTTATTAATAACGATTAATTCATCATCTTCGTAAATAATCGGAAGTTTGGAAAATCTTTTGCCATTTTTCTTGACTGGATAAGGTGAAATAGAAACCATATCTTTAGCGATAACTTCAAAATCAAATTGGCTTACTGGAGCCCCGTTGACTAAAACTTGATGATTTTTTAATAATGTCTTAATGTTATTTCTTGATTTAGAAGTTAAAGTTTCTAATAAGAAGTCAAGTAAGATCATCTTATGTGGAACACGGTATTCTTTAATCTCTAATTTCTTTCTTCCAAAAGTTGATTTTGGATTATTTCTAGAAGCAGATTTAGTAGTTGTCTTTTTAGCGTTTTTATTGCTTTTTGAGGCAGTTTTCTTATTCATTAATGAGTAACCCTTTCTACTTCATATACTGAAGGAACATTGATTAAAGTATTTTTAATATCTCTAAATTGAGTTGCGTTTTTAACTTGGATAGTTAAATTGATTGAACTTGTTAAAGTTTCTGGATGTTGTTTTGCCATAATTTTATTAACAGGCACTTTCATTTGTGACATTGCATTTAAAATATCAACTAATAATGAATCTCTATCGCTAGCTCTAACTACCACTTGAATTGGGACAGTAGTTTCGGCACAATTTGGATTCCATTCAACATCGATTAATCTTCCTTCTAAGCCTTTTAAAGAAGGACAATCTTTACGGTGAACTTTAACACCTTTACCTTGGGAAACAAACCCAACAATTGGGTCTCCTGGAATTGGTGAACAACATTTAGATAATACGCATAAAACATTTGGAGTACCTTTGACCAATACTGATTGATTGGAGAAAGTTGCTTTCTTAGTTGTGGTATTTTTCTTAATGTAATTGTCCATTTGACTTTCTTGTCTTAAGCCTAAAAAGTCAATGATTTCAGTAGGTAAAATACGTTTATTAAAAATACCTAGATATAATTCATCAATATTTTCAACATTGAATTTTTTAAATACTTCAGAATTTAAATATCCTTCCATTTGCGAAGAAGATACTCCATTATCTTTAAATACATCAGTTAATGAAGCTTTACCTTTTTCAATTTGTGTTGCACGAAGGAATTCTTGATTACGTTTCGCTAAATATTTTCTAATGTAGTTTTTCGCACCAGTCGATTTAGCGATTTTTAACCAACCTTCATTAATATTAGGATTTTGTGATGTTTTAATTTCAACAACATCACCCATTTTTAATTCAGTGGATAGAGGTACTAGTTGGTTATTAACTAATGCGCCAACTGCTCTTTCACCAACTTTGGAATGGACTTTAAAAGCAAAGTCTAAAGGAGTTGAACCAGTAGGTAAATCAATAACTTTACCATGAGGAGTAAAACAATAGATGTTTTCACCAAAGATATCGTTTGTAAGGTTATCCATATATTCTTTGGATGAAGCATCTTGTTCATTGGACATCGAAATAAAATCGGAGAACCAATGAAGTTTTTCCATAATTTCTTGTTGTTCTTTTTTAGGATCGTATTTCGCTCCTTCTTTATATCTCCAGTGAGCCGCGACACCTTGTTCAGCAATATCATCCATATCTTTAGTTCTAATTTGAATTTCGATAATAGATGAATCACGGTCTAAAATAGTTGTGTGTAAAGATTGATACATGTTAGATTTTGGAACTGCAATATAATCTTTAAATCTATTTGGTAAAGGAGAATATTCTGAGTGAATAAGACCTAAAATTTCATAACAATTAATCTCTGTTTGAGTAATAATTCTTAAAGCTACAATATCATAAATGGTATCAAATGTAAGATGTTTATCTTTCATTTTCTTCCAAATGGAATATGGACGTTTAATACGGGCAGATATTTCAAAAGGAATCTTGGAAGGAAGTAATAAATCAGCGATTTTCTTTTCGAGTTTATTAATACCTTCTTCTTTATATTTAATATTGTTATTTAAATAGTCAGTAATTTCTTTATAAGCTTCTGGTTCAAGATATTTTAAGCATAAATCTTGTAATTCACCTTTAATTTCATTTAAACCTAATCGATCAGCGATAGGAGTATAAACTTCTAAAGTTTCTTGAGAAATAGAAATCTTCTTTTCAGGTGTTTGGAAATCAAGTGTACGCATATTGTGTAATCTATCGCATAATTTAATTAAGATAACACGAATATCTTTTGCCATTCCTAAGAAAATTTTACGATGTCCTTCAGCGACGAAATCAACATCGTGTCTTCTTTGGTGGGATAAAGCTTTAATTTTAGTCAATGAAAAAACAATTTCGGCTACATCATCATTGAATTCTTTTCTTAATTCATCTTCTGTAACGCCGCAATCTTCGATAGTATCATGTAAAAAAGCCGCCGCAATTGTCGTTGGACCACCTTTTAATTTGGCGATTAAATAGCCAACTTCAATAACGTGAATTACGTAAGGTTGACCTGATTTTCTAAATTGGCCTTTATGCTTTTCTTCAGCATATTTATAGGCCTTTCTAATAAATTCAATGTCATCTTTATTATGGATATATTCACTAAATACGTCTTCTACATCTTGATAAGTGTGAGTAACGTCATTAGCCATAATTATTCATCCTTTACATCATCATAAATTAAACATTTTAAATTGTCTTTTTCAAGTCTCTTAACACCTGGTAAAGCAGTTAATCCCATTAATGCGACCATACCGACTAATTCTCCACCTAATTGTTCAATTAAATGTTTACCAGCATCCATAGTGCCACCAAGTGCGACAATATCATCAACTAAAACAAATTTTGTTCCCTTTTTGATTGAGTCTTTTGTAATGCATAATGTATCTGTACCATATTCTAATTCATATGTGTAAGATGCACTTTCTCTTGGGAGTTTACCTGGTTTTCTTAAAGGTACAAATCCTAAGCCTAATTTATAAGCAATAGGTGCGCCTAAGATAAATCCTCTTGCTTCAGCACCGACAATGACTTCTGCTCCCATTTCTTTACAAATTTCTGCCATTTCATCAACAGCTTGTCTAAAAGCTTCAGGATTTTCAACTAATGAAGTAATATCTTTAAATTGAACACCTTTTTTTGGAAAGTCTTGGACTGTAGTAATTGTATCTTCTAATTTCATATATTTTCCCTCGTTTCTAAAATAAACCTAAAATATTGATAGGTATTAATAATAT
>CAVJGK010000047.1:0-10912 GCA_963648895.1 Lachnospiraceae bacterium
TTATATCTCCTTTTGCTTATATTTTATCATTTAAAATAATAAAAACAAGAGACTTTTTACGTAAAAATAGATATTTTACACATATTATAAATTGTAAAATGGTAACAAATTTATTTATTTAAACATATAAATATGGTTAAATTATTTTACTTAGAGGTGGATTATGAATTTCCAAAGAACTAATACTAAATTAACATTATTAGAAGATTATTATTCGCATTTTGATGAAGATCATCGTTTAAAGACTAGACATGGACAAGTAGAATTTATTGTCTCAATGAAATATATTGAATCAATGTTGGATAATGATTTATCTAAAAAGATTATTGATATAGGAGCTGGAACTGGTGCTTATAGTATTTATTTATTAAATAAAGGCTATGATGTAACTAGTGTAGAATTAGTACAACATAACATTGATGTATTTAAACAAAATTGTTCTAAAGCTAATGTTATTCAGGGTAATGCTTTAGATTTATCTTTTATTGAAGATAATTCTTTTGATGTAACTATTTTATTTGGACCAATGTATCATTTATTAAAAAAAGAAGAAAAGATAAAAGCATTACAAGAAGCAAAAAGAGTAACTAAGAAAGATGGTATTATTATCACTTCTTATTACATGAATGAATATGCCATAATCACTTATGGTATTGTTAAAAAACATTTATTAGAAGCTAAAAACAATAATCAAATAGATGAATCTTTCCATATGCTCAATTTAGAAAATGATCTTTATTCAATGGTGAGAATTGAAGATATCGATGAATTCAATTTAGAAGTTGGATTAGAAAGAGTTAAGATAATTGCAAGCGATGGACCTAGTAATTATTTAAGAAGAGAATTAAATGCTTTAAGTGAAGAAGAATATAATCTTTTTATTGAATATCAATTAGCCACATGTGAAAGAAAAGATCTATTAGGTGCTTCTACTCACTTAGTTGATATTGTAAAAGTAAGAAAATAAGGAGAACTTATGGATTATATAAAATTATCTAAAGAAGTTTCATATGCTTTAAGACATGCACCTTGGGAATATGAACTTGAAGTTGATGAAGAAGGATTTGTACCTGTAGAACAATTATTAAATGCTTTAAATTCTTCCAAAGGATATGATAGAAAGATAACTAAAGAAGACTTAGAATATATTACCTTAAATTCTGATAAGACAAGACATGAAATAAAAGATGATAAAATTAGAGCTTTATATGGTCATTCTATACCTAATAAAATAGTTAAAACTAAAGCTATTCCACCTTCTATTTTATACCATGGTACCGCGCATAGATTTGTTGAATCTATCTTAAAAGATGGATTATTACCAATGGGTAGACAATATGTTCATTTATCTGTTGATACGCAGATGGCTACTTTAGTTGGTAAAAGAAGAGATGATGATCCAGTTATTTTACAAATAGATGCTTTAAAAGCTTATGAAGAAGGAATTATTTTTTATATTGGCAATGATAAAGTATGGCTATGTGATAAATTACCTGCTAAATATATAAAAATTTATACAAATAATAAATAAGCATACAAAGAGGAGGTTTAAAACTTTCTCTTTTCTTTTATTCTTAAATCGATATACAAATATCGATAATTTTGATAAATACTTGTATAAATAACTTTTTAAAGTTAAAATTAAAGTGTTTATAAACATGTCGAAGAAATAATAAATAAATCTTTAACATATTTTAAAACTCACTTAGGAGGCTAATAATATGAAAAGTGGTTTTAAAAATTTAGATCCAAAAGATAATTTTTATCAAACATCTTTATTTTTCCCAATGCCTGTCGTTATGGTAGGCACATTAACAGAAGATGGTAAGACAACACTTGGTCCTTACTCTCTTCTTGCTCCTTATTACATTGCAGGGAAGGGATATTATGCAATGTTGCTCGAATGTAGAAACTCATCTAATACCGCGCAAAACTTATTAAGAACTGGTAAATGTACTTTAAACTTTATAACCGATGATTCAAAGTATTTTAAAGAAGCAGTCCGTATGGGATGGCCTGGAGATAAGCCAGAAGAAAAGATGAAAGATTGTATTTTCCATCTAATTGATAGCCAATCTCAAGAAGAACATCCTAACGAAAAATATCCTCAAATGATACAAGAAGCATTCCAAGTTGTTGAATGTACATGGATGAAAGAATTAGATAATGCACAAGATGATAAACCAGGATCTTTAGATGGTTATGAAGGACCATATCATGATTTCAATGGTATTACATCTAAATTTGGAGCTCATTTCATCTTACGTATTGATCATATCGATATGAAAGAAAAATACTGGAATTCAATTGTTAATGGGGTAAATTCACGTAATTTCCCACGTGTTCCAGTTGATTATGGATATCGTGATTCAAAGAACTTCTGGTGTTCTAAATTTAAAAGACCTAAGGGAGAAATGTTACCTATGAGAGAAACAAGTATCTCATCGGTTAGATATGCAGCAGAAAGAATTCAAACAGATGTTAAATTTACCGATGATGCTTTGGCTAAACTTGTTAAAGTTCCAAGAATCTTCCTTCCTACAGCTTTAAAAGGTTGTATTAAATGGGCAGAAGAAAATAATTGTAAATTGATCACAGAAAAAGAAATGGCGATTATTAACGATAAACGTGCAAAAGAAAAACAAAAATAAGATAGGAGATATAGAGATATGAAAGTTGCAGTTGCAGGTGCTTTTGGACATCTAGGATATGATGTTTTAAAAAAGGCAATTAATAAAAATTATGAAGTTGTTGCATTAGACTTAAATGAAAAAGATGTACCAGAAAAAGGTAAATATGTTTTCCACAAGATTGATGTAACAAACAAAGAATCATTAAAAGGAACTTTAGAAGGTGTTGATGTTATCATATCTACTGTAGGATTGGTTTCTAAATCTGCGAAATTAACAAATTATGACATTGATTTAAATGGTAATTTAAATTTGTTAGAAGAAGCTAAAGCATGCGGAGTTAAAAAGTTTGTATATGTTTCTGTCATTCATGCAGAAACGGCTCCAGATGTACCAATGCTTGATGCAAAAGCTAAATTTGAAGAAAAGTTAAAAGAATCTGGATTGGGTTATTCCATTGTTAGACCTACAGGATATTTTTATGATATCGCTCATGTATTTATGCCAATGATTGAAAAAGGTAAAGTAACATTGCTTGGACATAAAGATTACCCAGTCAATGTTATTGATACTCCAGATCTTGCTTCATTCATCATTGAAAAAGTAGGGCAAGAAGGTAATTCCTGGGACGAAATTGGTGGTAAAGAAGTTTATACATATAAAGAAATCGCTACAATGTTTTTTACCGCTGCAGGTAAGAAAGTAAAAATCTCTAGAGCTCCAGTCTTCTTATTTGATTTAATCATTAAAAAAGCAAGTAAGAAAAATGATGGCTCAGAAGCTATTATTCGTTTTAGTAAATGGACTTTAACTCATGCGATGGAAGGATCAACCAAATATGGTGAAAACTCCTTCAAAGAGTATATAAATTCCCTTTATAAGAAAGGAGAATAAGTATGTTAGAAGCATCAGGAGCATTTTGGATTTTAGTTGCTATTTGTTTTGGTATTGCATTACTTCTTTCTTCTATTGGATTTAAGAAGTTTGTTTATTTCCTTTCAGTAGGCTATGGACTAACTGTATTAGGCATTGGTATTTTCTTAATTGTTTGTAGTATTGGACAATTTGATTTATTTAATATTACAGGCGCAGGATTTGTTAATTATATCCTCGGAGCTTTATTAATATTATATGGTTGTCGACTTGCAGGCTTCTTATTATATCGAGAAATAAAGAGTATATCATATCGTAAGACATTAGAAAAAGTTGCAGGTAAACAAGAAAAAGATATGCCATTCTTTGTTAAATTAATAATTTGGTTATCAGTTGGTGTTTTATATGTCATGCAAACTTATCCAGTTATTTTAAGAGTTGGTGGATCTTATACTTGTGATGGAACAGGTATGATTGCCCCATTAGTTGGCGCGGTAATTGCTTTAATTGGATTAACAATGGAAACTATGGCTGACTTACAAAAAAGTGCCGCGAAAAAGATTTCAAATACATTCGTATCCACAGGTTTATATAAATATGTTAGATGTCCTAACTATTTAGGTGAAATTATTTTCTGGACTGGTATATTTGTTTCAGGTATTGATATTTATGGAACTTCTTGGGCAAGTTGGGTAATTTCAATTTTGGGTTATTTATTAATTATCTATGTCATGGTAAGTGGTGCGAAGAGATTAGAAAAACGTCAAAATAAGAATTATGGTAATGATCCAAAATACCAAGAATATGTTAAAAAGACTCCTATTTTAATGCATTTAATTCCTATTAAATCATTACAAAAAGCTAAATGGATTAAGTAGTATGATTAACATGTTAACAGAGTTTAAAGATGCACCTCAATATGGAATGATATTACAAGGATTTTATGATTTAATCCCAGTTATATTATTTATGTTAGGAAGTGTCATCTTATTAAGAGACTTATATGATAAGATGGTTAAGGGTTGTTATTGTTTATTATGTGCAGGTAGTGTGATGGTATTTTGTGCTGGTGTATTAAAAGCATTGCATAAAATCATTATGGGTATATTTAGAGTTGATTATGTTATCTTGGATAAACAATTTACACCAACTCAATCAATTGGATTCTTATTATTGTTTTTAGCCTTAATGGGCATGTTTACTTCATTAAATACTAAATATATCAATAAACCAACTAAAACGATGGTGATAAGTTTTCCTTTAATTGGTCTATTCTTAGCTAGTGAAGTTAGTTATGGAGATTCTGGTTTACCAAGTTTTACTAATGCATGGCCATTTTTATCAGTAATGATATTAGGTGCGGCAGGATTTTTAGTAATGTTAATAATAATTTCATTTAAGATGAAATGTAAATTAGAAGCTATCTTATTTATGATTGCCACTTTATTAATGATTGGTATGGGGTATTTATCAACCAAACGTGGCTATGAAGGTGCATGGTATCAAATTACATGTAATGTCTTTTATCAAGGTATTTACTTTGTTGCATGTTTATTATTAAAAAAACATGGTTTAAAAGAAGTGGATTTATTTTCTAAAAAAGAAAACTAAATATAACAATAAAGACGCTGGAAAGTTTCTTCTAGCGTCTTTATTTTGCTTATATAGATATTATTTATAATATTTTAATTAATCCCAAGAAGATAAATATTTTTTGATTAAGAAACAACAAAAATAAGGGAAAGTATAGATGTTATTAGAATTACCAATATTAAAATCTCCTAATTTAATTCCATGTTTAATATCTGCATAGTTTTCATTGTTAATTAATAATTGTAATGATTTAGATTTATTGCTATTTGATTTAACTTCAACTGGAATTAATTCATTCTTAGATCTAACAAAGAAATCTTCTTCGAGCTGAGAATTTTCTTTTTTGTAATAATAAAGACCTAGACCTTGTTTGGTAAATGCTTCTGCCACAAAGTTTTCATATAAAGCTCCTTTATATAGACCTAAGTTTTTATTAATTCTTAAATCATCTTGTGCTTCATCATCTAATGAAGAAACAAGTAATCCAGTATCTGGATAATATAGTTTAAATCTATTTTCACATACATTACCTTTTAACGGTAATTCAGGATAAACTAAACAATCACATTTTAATATGACATTTGCGTCAATTAACCAATCGATACAACCCATGTAGGCTCTAGAACGAGCATTAGAATCAAGCTTGTTAAATTGAAATTTTTTATTTTCCTTGGCTAGTTGCGCAGGAATATTACGATAAATACTAATTATTTTAGTTTGATCTAGACCAATGGCATATTTTCTTACATCTTCTTCATAGTCAATCATGATTTGTCTTTGAATTTCTAATGATTTAGAAAAATTATTGTTTACAACATAATTTTTTACAACTAGTGGCATACCACCTAAAACACAATATTCTAAAAATAATTTTTTATATGTATTAAGTTCTAATTCAGAGAAAGGAACAAGATTTTGCATATGGATTAATATATCATTTATTTGTGAATCAGTATAACCTAAAGCCCATAAGAATTCTTCAAAATCAAGAGAATACATAATATAGTCTTTTTTATAACCTACGCTATTACTGTGGATTTTTTTATAATTTATTCCTAACATAGAACCGCTGCAAATTACATCATATCTTCCATCTAGTTTAAATGCTTTTAAACTTGTCGCGATATCTGGAAACTCTTGAATTTCATCAAATATTATTATTGTGTTATTTGGTTCAAATGTTAACTTAGGATCAACTAGAGTAATATTTTTTAAAATAGAAGGGACATCATATCCATCATCTAAAATATTGCTGAACTTCTTATCGAATACAAAATTAATGTAGATTACATTTTTATAATTGTTATTTGCGAAATGCAATATTGATTCTGTTTTTCCTATTTGTCTAGCGCCTTTTATTATTAATGGGGTATGATCAACATCATTTTTCCACTCGATTAAAAAGGAATCTATCTTTCTTTTTAAATACATAATATATCATCCTCCTTATTTTGAGTTTAACACAAAAAATAAGTTATTCAATAGAAAATCACATTTTATGAGGGAATATTTACCATAGTCATCACATTTTATGAGGGAATAATTGGCTAGTCTTGCACATTTTATGAAGGAATCATTAAAATTACTCCATAATAAAACCCCTAAGTCATGCAAGCATTAGGGGTTGTTTATTAAATTATAAATTTAGTTTATATATGAATTATTAAGCAACAGTAACTACTTTAACTGTTGGTAAATCTGCTTTTGCTTTTGCATCAAATTCATATGACCAAGTTGAAGTAAGGGAAAGTTCGCTGATGGATAAAGATGCGTATGTAACAACATATGTATCTTCAGTGTTACTTTGTGCAACTGGAATATTACTGATGTTAACATCTGCAACTTTGAATTCTTCTTTAACACCAGTTAAAAGATTATCTTTAACTGTGAAAGTTAAATCTTGAGTTAATTTGATATTAGCTAAATATGTATCAATAACTGTTGTAATTTGAGCGAATGTTGCGCTAATTTGTTGACTTAATGTTGGGTCTTGTTCAATTAAATATGCTTTAACTGATTCTAACGCTGCTTTAACTGCAGTGATTAAATTTGCATAGTTTAATGAATATTTATAATTTGTTGAACCATTAGAAGTTTCTTTTGAAATTGTGATAATTTCAGCTTCTTTAAAAACTTCAATAACTTTTTCAACTATAGCTTTGGTGGAAGTTTTTGCTATTTCAGTCATTTCATCCCCTGACATTTTCATAACATTTTCAACAATTGCCATGACATCGTCAGCAGTGATTTCATCTTTTGTTTCTAATTCTGCAAGTGATTTTAATACATCACATACGACATCAACGTATTTAACTGCATCTTCATTTTCAATAGAAAGATATGTTTTAAGAATTGTTCTTAATGCTTCAATTCTTTCTTCAGTTGTTTCTTTTGTTAATACTTCATCAATAGATTTAACACCTGCAGCAACGTAATTATCATATGTTGCATATGAACCTGTTGCACCATATTCTTCACCATTGTCATTTAAATAAAGAGTTGCAGTACCATCTATTAATGATCCTTGAACTTTTGCATTGACATCTTTTTGACTAAAAAGTGTTTTAACTGTATCAGAGTAGTTAACTTTTGTATTTGATTCTATATAAGCATATGTATCATTTGTTGCTTTTGGTGAAGAAGTATTTAAAGATCTATAATATGCAGTATCAAATGATAAGATTGCAGTTGCATCACTAGATAAGCTTTCATTTAAAGTTGCACTAACAGGTGTAGAAGTTGTAGTTTGTAATGTCTTTAAATCAGTGACTGTTTGATATGTAGAAAAACTTCCTTTTAAAGCGCCAGTTGAAGCTTCATTAAATGTGAATGCAAATTTATCTTTTTTGTATTCTTCTTCAAATTTACTCGCAGTTTTTTGATTAACTTCTTTAACTTCATCTTTATATTTTTCTTGTTGCTCACTGGATGTTAAACTAGTGTTGTTACATCCAACAAAACCAATTAATGATGTTAAGACTAATCCTGTTGATAAGAATAATTGTTTTTTCATGTTTTTAACCTCCATTTTGCATGATCTTGATATCTAAAGATATCGTCTTTATTTTATAATAATTTTTAGTATATGTCAAAAGTGTGGATTTAATTATTAAATTATAATTGTCTAACTAGTAATTTTTATACTAAAATGTAGTAGTAATTGCAGGAGGAAAAACTTATGGCAAAAACAATTTATCATGTTACAAAAAGAGATAACGATGGAAGAGAATGGAAAGTATTCATTCAAGGATCTGATAAAGTTATCAAATTATTTAAAACACAACAAGAAGCATTAGACTATGCAAAACAATTATGTAAGAACAAAGACGATGGTTCAATCGTTATGTTACATGGTCTTGATGGTAAAATTAGAAAGTGCTAATGGGTAATTTATGAAGAATATTGAAAAGAAAAAAGTATTAGTATTAAAAGATGAAGTGGCTTATTGTGAAGGACAAGTTGTTTCTAAAACATTAGAACAAAATTCACATCATTCAGTAACATTATTCTCATTTGATAAAGGTGAAGAAATCTCATCTCATAAAGCAGGTGGCGATGCATTTGTTTATATCCTTGATGGTAAAGCAGAAATTACAATTGATGATGATAAATATGTTTTAACTGCAGGACAAACTATTGTCATGCCAAAAGATCATCCACACGCATTACTTGCGTTAGAACAATTTAAAATGCTCTTGGTGGTGACTTTTGACTAATGAAAAGAAAGATAGTAGAAATTGATGAAGAAAAGTGCACAGGATGTGGACTTTGTGTTAAAGGTTGTCATGAAGGTGCGATTGCCTTAGTCAATGGCAAAGCTAAACTAGTTAAAGACGATTATTGTGATGGTCTTGGAGACTGTTTACCTCATTGCCCTAGTGATGCAATTAGAATTACCACTAGAGAAGCTTCTTCTTACGATGAAGCGGCAGTAGAAAAACGCCAAGAAGAATTAGGTGATGCCATTGGACATATGGAACATCAACCTAGTAAATTACGTAACTGGCCTATTCAAATTAGACTCGCTCCTATAAAGTCAAAATCATTTGAAAACGCTCATTTATTAATCGCTTGTGATTGTGTTGCTTATGCATATGCTTCTTTTCATCATGACTTTATGAATAAGAGAGTTACTTTAATTGGTTGTCCTAAATTAGATAAAACTGATTATAGTGAAAAATTACAAGATATTATTGAAAACAACAATATTAAATCAATTACTCTAGTTAGAATGGAAGTACCATGTTGTTCACATATGGATGAATATCTTATCCAAGCTATTAAAAACTCCGGTAAAGATATCCATTATTCTATTAGAATTATTTCAATTGAAGGAGATGTTTTAGAATGCTATTAGAAGATAATAAAAATCTCTTATTTGGAAAATTAGTTGGTTTAATTAATGGCTTATATGATGAATGTGATGTTATGGAAGAAATCCATAATGATATTTTAGATTCATTAAAAGCATTAAAAACAAGTTCTAATGTTGATACTATGGTCAACAAATTAATGGAAGATAAGAAAAAACATCTTCCAAATTGTTTAGTATGTACTTCCCCATGTGGAAGAACAAATGATTATTATATCAATGATGAAGTTGAAGAAGAACGAATTGATAAAATAAATCGTTTAAATAAATTATTAGATATCTATGAAACATTAGAATATCGTCAATTACAAAAGGAAATAATCAAAATTACATTTTAGATATGGTTAATTTACTCGCAAAACTTTTTATTAAAGATTATCAAGATATTGAAAAAGAAAAAGTCCGTACAGCTTATGGCATTATGTGCGGAATTTTTGGTATTGTCTCCAATATTATCTTAGTTATCATCAAAGTAACTATTGGTATATTATCAATGTCAATTTCCATTATCGCTGATGCAATTAATAACTTATCTGACTTCTTTAGCAGTTTCTTAACTTTAATTGGTTTTAAAGTTGCTTCTAAACCTGCAGATAAAGAACATCCATTCGGTCATCAAAGAATGGAATATGTTATTAGTTTAATCATATCTTTAATCATTATATTTGTCGGTATTGAATTATTATCCACATCGATCAATGGTATTATTACTCCTAATGAAATAAAGGTTGATTTAATTACTTATATCATTCTTGGAGTATCAATACTTATTAAATTATTTCAAGGATTATTCTATTATTCAGCAGGTAAGAAGATTAATTCTGTATCATTAAAAGCAAGCTTTAAAGATTCTTTATTTGATTGTATATCCACCAGCGTTGTTTTAATAGGTAGTATTATTTCTAAACAAATTAATTATAACCTTGATGGAATACTAGGTTGTATTGTATCAGTATTTATTATCATCTCTTCATTAGGATTGGTCAAAGAATCTATTTCACCATTAATTGGTGAAAGACCTGATAAAGAATTAATTAAAAATATTAAAGCTGATGTATTAGCCAATCCATCAGTATTAGGTATTCATGATATGGTATTTCATGAATATGGAGTAAGTAAGATCTTCTTATCCATGCATGTGGAATTAGACGCGAATATGGGATTTTTATCCGCGCATGAATTAATTGATGAATTAGAACTACAAATACATAATAAATATCATGTAGAAATAGTTATGCATATGGATCCAATTGAAAAAGATAATGAAGAATTAAATAAACAAGAAGAGATATTAAAAAGCGTATTATATTCTATTGATAAAGATTTAAAATTCCATGACTTTAGAATGGTTAATGGTAGCAATAAAATCAATTATATCTTTGATATAGTCATACCATTTGATTATAAATATACAGAAAAAGAAATCAAAAATATTATTAAAAAT
>CAVJGK010000048.1:0-10840 GCA_963648895.1 Lachnospiraceae bacterium
GATGGAGAATATCATTTCGAAATTTCGTCTAGTAGTGAAAAAGTTGAATTAGAAACATCTTTATATATTAAAGGTGAAAAAGAAGAAGATATTTATCCTACTAGTATATTAACTTTAGATGAAAAAGAATTCGCAAGTAAATTAGGTTTAACTATACCAGAAGTCAAATTAAGACCAATTACTTTAGATAGTAGATTTAGTGATTTAAAGCAAACTTTCATGGGCAAAATAATCTATAACGGGGTATTAAATGTCGCACGTAAAGACATGAAAAAAGCGTTAAAGATGCCTGAAGGTGTAGAAAAAGATAATAAGATTAAAGGCGCGATGTTCTTAGAAAAGATTTTGGATTCTAATTCAATTATCTGTATGAGTATGTCAGCAGGTAAACAATTTACATATAATTTTGCTTTAGGGATGAGAGATTTATCCAATGGACATATTTTTAAAGGAATTAAAGATTTTTGTTCAAATATTAAAGCACCACTCTTACCAAAAGATAATAAAGAGGAATAATTATGGCTAAAAAGGAAAAACTTGATGCGAAGATATTTGATTCTCGCATTCACTCAAAAAATGTTACAAACAAAGAAAAATGGCTTGGCTATTTACTAGGTCCATGCGGTGCTTTACTTTTAAATGCTGTTTTAGCGACGTATTTAAACGTATTTTATACTGATGTATTGAATTTATCATTAGTTTGGGGAGGAGCGTTTTTAGTTGTATTCCCATTAGTATCAAAAATTATTGATGCTGCAACTAATGTTTTAATGGGTTATATTATTGATCGAACTAAAACCAAACAAGGTAAGGCGCGTCCTTGGATTTTATTATCATCAATATTAGTCGCTATTACTGGTGTATTATTATTCACAGTTCCTTCTGGTAATCAAACTGTCCAAGTTATTTGGGTCATGTTATCTTATAACTTATTCTATTCATTTGCTTATACCATTTATAATATGTCACATAACTTAATGTGTCCTTTATCAACAAGAAATACTATTCAAAGAGGTGGATTATCAGTCTTTAATCAAATTTCTACCATTATGATGTCTGGTATTTTAGTTGCTTTAGTTTTCCCAATGTTAGTTATGCCTATGCTCGGGGTCGATCAAAGCAAATGGACATTAATTATGTCAATTATATCAATTATTTCATTACCTTTAACTTTACTTGAATATTATTTTACGAAAGAAAGAGTTACTGAAGAACAACAAGCAACTACTTCTGAAGAAAAGAAAATTCCTTTCTTAACACAATTAAAAATCGTTTTAAGTGATAAATACATGATCATCATGTTTATTTATTTCCTTATTTATACCTTTGCTTCCTCATTAAAAAATTTAAGCTTAGTTTATTATTGTAACTATGTTTTAGGTACATACAATGATGGAATTACTCAAACAATGGTATCCGTTATTGGTGGTATCCCTATGGGGATAGGTATATTTGCTGTTTGGCCACTAGCAAAAAAGTTTGGTAAAAGAAATGTTACGGCAGCAGGATTTATTCTTTATGCCCTTGGTAGTGCCATTTGTTGGATATCTCCAACTAATATGGCAATTGTTTTAACAGGTCAATTTATTAAAAATATTGGTGGTCTTCCTTGCGCATATGTCTTTATGGCATTATTCGCGGATGGATTAGATCATCTTGAATGGAAATCTGGTATTAGATGTGATGGAACAGCGATGAGTATTTATAACATTATCGCAGTTGCCATTGCTGGAGTAGCTACTAGTGTCTTTAACTTATTATTATCTTCAAGTGGTTATGTAGCTCCTAGTATTGTAGATGGAGTTACCATCGCGGCAGAACAAACTGACTTATGTAAAAATATGATTACATTTGGCTTTGTTGGATTAGAAACTATTACTGGTCTTATTCTTGCGATACTTTTATTATTCTTAAATGTTGAAAAAACAATTGATAAAAAACAATTAAAAATCAAAGAATATCAACAAAAACTTGCTTTGGAAGAAGGTAGAGAGTATGTATCTCCTGAAGTAGTCGCAGCCAGAGAAGAAGAAAAATATTTACTTGAAAATGAACAAGCATTTATTGAATCTTTAAAGTTAAAATGTGAAAAGAAAAATCTTGATTTTGATAATGAATTAAAAAAATATCATGAACAAAAAGCAAAAAAAGAAGAATCTAAGGCTTTAAAAGAAAAACAAAAAGAAGAAAAAATTAAAGCTAAAGAAGAAGCTTTAAAAGCTAAACATGAAGCGAAGTTAGCTTCGATGTCAAAAGAACAATTAGAAAAATATAATGCAAAAATCAAAGCTAAAGAAGAAAAAGAAGAAGCTTTATGGCAAAAAGAATTATCAATGGGTGAAGCTTATCGAGACAAGATTCAAAAACAATTAAAAGGTGAATAATTATTATGAAAGCAATTAATGTAAAAGTAGAATATTTAAATAATCCTATTGGCATTGATATTCTTTCTCCTCGTATTATGTGGAATGATGAAGGTGGAAAATTGCAATCTGCATTCCAAATTAAAGCATATACAAATAAAAAAATTATTTATGATTCAAATAAGATAAATTCTTCTTCAATGCATTTTGATTTTCCTATTGAATTTGAATCACGTCAAAGAGTTGATTTTGAAATAATTTTATGGGATGAAAACGATGCTCAAGGTGAAGTAGTTTCTTCATATTTTGAAATGGGATTATTGAATAAAAAAGATTGGATAGGCAAATGGATTTGTGGATCTTATAAAGCAAAAAAGAATGTCCATTATCCAGTTGATCATTTTAAAAAAGAATTTTTATTAAAAGATATAAAAAAAGCTAGATTATATATTTCTAGCTGTGGTCTTTACCAAGCTAATATCAACAATCAAAGAGTAGGAGAATTTGTTCTTGCTCCGGGATCGACAGATTATCATAAAAGAATTCAATATCAAACTTATGATGTTACTTCACTTTTAAAAGAAGGGGAAAATAAAATAGAAGTTGAACTTGCTGATGGTTTTTATCGCGGAAGTAATGGTGCCAAAGGAAGAATGAATACTTATGGGGTTGTAACTAAAGTTATCGGACAATTAGAGATTATTCATTCAAATGATGAAAAAGAAATTATTATTACTGATTCTTCTTGGAAATGGAGCAATGATGGAAGCGTATTTTTCGCAGATTTAAAAGATGGAGAAAAAATCGATGCGAATAAAATTCCTTCTTATAGATTTAATGCAAAAGAAGTTAAATTTGATGCGAATTTAACTTCTTCTAATAATGTTGAAGTTAAAGAACATGAACATTTAAAAATAAAAGAAGTATTTAAATCTAAAACTAATAATTTAATTATCGATTTAAAGCAAAATATATCTGGTTATATATCTTTTAAAATTAACTCCCATAAGGGAGATAGGATTTCTTTCAAATTAGGTGAAATATTAGATGAAGATAACAATGTTACTTTAAAAAATGTTCAATGTACTTATAAAGGTAAAAAGACTCCTTTACAAGAAATTCATTATATTTGTAAAGAAGGAGAAAATGTTTATAAAACAAAATTCTTCTATGGAGGATTTAGATATATTCAAGTTACTGCTTCCTTTGATGTAAATCCAAATGATATAGAAGCTATTGCCCTTTATAGCGATTTTGAAATCACATCAAATTTTGAATGTTCGAATAATTTAATAAATCAAACATATTTAAATACTTTATGGTCTTTAAAAAGTAATTCAACTGATATTCCTTCTGATTGTCCAACGCGTGAAAGAATGGGATGGACTGGTGATTCACAAATATTTTTTAATACGGCTTCTTATATGACTAATTATGCTTCATTTGCAAGAAAGCATGTGAGAGATATTTTTGATCGTCAATGGAAGAGTGGACGTCTTCCTCAAATTGCCCCATTTGCCAATGAAGATTGGTTTATGTGGGTGATGAATGGATCGGTCGGATGGGCTTGTGCCGGCGTTTATATTCCTTTATATTTCTATCAAAAATATGGTGATGATCGTTTATTAAGACAATATTATCCTCAAATTATTAAATATGCGTTATTTATGATTAAACGTGCAGGCAAATGGGGTGGACCTTATGCTAAACATGTAAAAATTTCTCATAAAAATAGAAAATATTTTGTTAATGCTGGTCAATCTTATGGTGAGTGGGCAGAACCTAATGATGTATGTGCCTTTGTTTGGTATGATTTTGCTTCTCCTCATCCAGAAGAATCGACCGCTTATACATATTTTACTTTAAATAGAGTTTTACAAATTGCGTCTATTTTGAATATTAAAGAAGATGATAATTTAAGAAAAATCAAAGAATACTCTAAGGGGGCAAAACTTGCTTATCAAGAATTTGTTACTACCAAAGGCAATACTTTAGATACAAATAGACAAGCTAAATTAGTAAGACCTTTATATATGGGATTATTAAATGAAGAACAAGAAAAATATGCGAAAGAAAGATTAATTAAAGCATTAGATAATTATTCTTGGAGACTTGGAACAGGATTTTTATCAACACCTTTAATTCTAGATGTATTATGTTCTATCGATGTTAAATACGCTTATAAATTATTAGAAAATGAACAAATGCCTGGTTGGTTATATATGTCTAAAGTTGGTGCGACCACTATTTGGGAAGCATGGGAAGGAGATTCAACTCCAACTTCTGGAATCGCTTCTTTAAATCATTATTCTAAAGGTGCCGTATGTGAATGGTTAATGAATTCAATGTGTGGCATTAAAGTAAATGGTGAAAATTATTTTGAAATTAAACCACTTGTTGGAGGAAGTATTACTTATGCCAAAGGATCATATTTAAGCATCTATGGAAAAGTTACTTCTTCATGGGAAAGAAAAGATAATAAAGTCATTTACAAAGTAAGTTTACCTCCAAACACAAAAGGTAAAATGATTATTAATAATGAAGAAAAAGATTTATCTCCTGGTGAATATGAATTCATCGTTGATGAACAAAATTAATTTAAGTATAAAAGTAAGATAATTTATATCTTAGAAAGGATATTATGAAAGTTATATCAGTTGATATTGGGGCTACATCAGGAAGAGTGATGATAGTTAAATATGAAGATAATGTAATTTCTTATGAAGAGATGCATCGTTTTGATAATAAAACATATCTAAAAGATGAATATCTTTATTGGGATTTTAATTTACTCATAAATAATATTATTGATGGTATCAAAATATCTTTAAACAAATATGATGATATTAAAAGTATAGGAATAGATACATGGGGTGTTGATTATGGTGTTATTGATAATAGTGGTAATTTAATAGGTGATCCTATATGTTATCGCGATGTTCATACTTATTCTAAACAAAAAGAAGTACTTAACATAATACCATTTGAAGAATTATATTCTCATGTCGGTATTCAAAATATGCATTTTAATACTATTTATCAATTATATAAAGATGAAAGATTGAAAACTGGAAATACTATTTTGATGATTCCAGATTTAATCGCATATTATTTAACTAATGAAAAAAGATTGGAACTAACCAATGCTTCTACAACTTCTTTATATAATTTTAAGAAAAAAGAAATTGATAAAGAAATATTACAAAAACTAAATATACCTGATTCAATTTTTCCTAAAATGATTTATCCAAAAGATGTTTATGGTGAATTAAAAAAAGAAATTTATCCTGATAATTATAAAGGTAATAAAATTGAAGTTATCGCGGTTTGTTCTCACGATACAGCCTCTTCCATTCTCGGCATGGATGGATTTAATTCTTTTGCCTATCTTTCCAGTGGTACTTGGTCTTTAATCGGTACTGAATTAGATAAACCTTTATATACCAAAGAGAGTATAAAAGCTAATTTCACTAATGAAATTGGTTATGATTTTTCTATTAGATATTTAAAAAATACAATGGGAATGTTTTTAATTAATGAAACTAGAAATGATTTTAAAAATAAGGGAATTGATATACCAATAAATAAAATCAAAGATTATGTCTTAGAAGCTTATGACATACCTTCTTATTTAGATACTAATGATCCATTATTTGAAACTCCCGGTGATATGATAAATAAAATTAATTATTATTTAATGAAGACTAATCAAGTTCTTCCTCGTAATGAAAAAGAATATTTAAGACTAATATATAAATCAATGGCCTTAAGTTATAAGAATTTAATAATTAAATTAGAAAGATTAATAGGCCATCAAATAACTAGTTTATTAATTGGTGGAGGAGGAAATAAGGCCTCCATATTAAATCAATTCACCGCGAATGCATTAAATATCGAAGTTAAAACAGGACCAATTGAATCAACTATTATGGGTAATGGAATTTGTCAATTCTTGCATTATGGAGTATTTAAAAATGTAGAAGAGGCAAGAAAAGTAATTGAAAAATCAATCACTACACAAATCTATAAACCATGCGAAATTAAGGCATGGGAGAATGAATATCAAAATTTCTTAAAAGTAACAAAAATTGGAGGTTAATTATGTTAGATGTAGAAAAAAGATATCTTTTAGCAAAAGAAAAATATAAAAATATTGGAGTAGATACGGATAAAGCATTAGAAGAATTAGATAAGGTAAAAATTTCTTTGCATTGTTGGCAAGGAGATGACATCCAAGGATTTGTATCTCAAGATGCCCTTTCTGGTGGTATCCAAGTAACTGGTAATTATCCTGGAAAAGCAAGAAATATTGATGAACTTCAACAAGATATTAAGAAAGTTTTATCTTTATTACCAGGCCATTTTAAATTAAATTTACATGCAATTTATGTTTCTAGACCATTAGGTAATAGAGATATTGATGAATTAGTTCCAAGTGATTTTGAAGGTTGGATTGATTTTGCTAAAGAAAATAAAATTGGATTGGATTTTAATCCAACATGTTTCTCTCACAAGATGTATAAAGATAATTTTACATTAGCTTCTCCAGATAAAGAAGTACGCGACTTCTGGATTAGACATTGTAAAGCATGTGTTAAAATTGGTGATTATATCGGTAAAGAATTAAATGAAAAATGTGTTACAAACATTTGGATTCCCGATGGTATGAAAGATAATCCATATTCACATTTAGAAGCAAGAAAGAGATTAGAAGCATCTTTAGATGAAATTATATCTACTCCATATGATAAGAATAATGAACTTCTTGCTGTTGAATCTAAATTCTTTGGTATTGGCGCGGAATCTTATACAGTAGGTAGCAGCGAATTCTATTTAGGTTATGCGATTAAAAATCAAATCGCAGATACACTTGATTCAGGCCATTTCCATCCATCAGAATATATCTCTGATAAAATTTCTAGCGTCTTAATGTATACACCTGAATTATTATTACATGTATCTCGTCCAGTTAACTGGGATTCTGATCACGTTGTCATCTTTGATGATGAATTAAATAGAATCGCTCAAAGCTTGGTTAGAGATAATTTATTAAGTAGAACTCATATCGGACTTGATTTCTTCGATGCAACTATTAATAGAATTGCTGCATGGGTAGTTGGTACAAGAGCGACACAAAAAGCATTATTAAAAGCATTCTTAGAACCACACGAAGAAATGATTAAAGATGAAAATGATATTAAATATACTCAAAGATTAGTTCTAAGTGAAGAATTAAAAGCTTATCCTTGGGGAGATGTTTATGATTATTATTGCTATAAGAATAATATCCCTGTAGGTGAAGCATGGTTAGAAGAAGTAAATAAATACGAAAATGAAGTATTAAGTAAAAGAAAGTAGGAGAATTTATGAGAATTGTTGAATTACCAACTGTTAAAGCAGTTATTAAATTAACAACCAACATGTATCGTTTAGGTTGGGATGAAAGAAACGGCGGAAATGTTTCTGTTATTATCGATAAAGAAGAATATCAAAACTTTTTACCTAAAGATCCTATTAGAGTCTTTAAATTTAGTTTTGATGCAAGTGAATTAATGGGCAAAGTATTTGTAGTTACTGGTACTGGTAAATATTTTAAAAATGTTGAAGATGAACCAGAAAATACTTTAGGTATTGTCCGTATTGGACAAGATGGCCATAGCGCAGAATTATTATGGGGATTTGAAGATGGAGGAGCGCCTACTAGTGAATTCCCATCTCATATGATGTCTCATATTGTTAGATTAAGAAAAGATAAAGACCACCATGTTGTTATGCACTGCCATGCAACTCATACGCTTGCTTTAACTTATGTCTTACCAGAAGATGAAGATGAAATTACTCGTACATTATGGAGAATGTCAACAGAAAGTATTGTTGTTTTCCCAGAAGGTATTGGTTATCTTCCTTGGATGTTATGCGGTGGCAATGAAATTGGTGAAAAAACTGCCGAAAAAGCTTCTCAATACAGAGTTGTTTTATGGGGAGCACATGGAGTATTTGGCATGGGCAAAACGATTGATGAAGCATTTGGATTACTTGAAACAGTAGAAAAATCCGCAGAAATATATTTCCTTACATTAGGCCATGTTAAACAATCAATTACCAACGATCAATTAAAAGAACTTGCAACAGCATTTAAAGTTGATTATAAGAAAATTATTTAATTTATTGTTCTAAAAGTGTTAGTTCACAATCTAACACTTTTTTTATGAGAATTAGGATTTTTGAAATTCTTTAAGTTTAAAATATAAGGCTTTTTCTCATGAATCAACTTTATTTTTATTGGGATTTTCTAAAAGGACAGCTTTTTTTAAATAGTTTATTTTGTATTTATACCAATATTATTGTTTTACATACAAAAAGCGATGATAAATTAATATTTTTTTTACCATCGCTTAGTTTGTTGCATTTAGTTATTTAATTAACCTGATATTGTTAAATCTAGAAATAAAGAAGAAGATGAAATGGTTATAAATGCCTTAAAACAATACGGTTGTTATGAAAATGAAGATTTAAATAAGCTTATGTATTGCATCATTATTTTTTGTTGAGCTTATTTAACAAATATTAATAATATGTAACAATCATATCAAATATCGAAAGTCTTCCTTTGTTTCTATCGTTTATTGGATTGTTGGCTAGTCCATAGAATCTAAATGTTTTAATTCCTTTTGGAAATAAAATACTTACTTTTGTTGGGGAATTTTTATTGGTTGATAATTTAACATCATCCCATAAATCTAGGATTTCAAAATAAATGGATGAATTAAGAAGGTATTCTATTCTATAATTGGAATCGTAAGAATGAACTTTTTCTTTAGAACTCCACCATGATAAATCAACTTCAATTTGGTAAATGTCCTTATTAAATTTATATTCTAAGTATGCTAATCCTGGACTATATCTTTTAGTTGATATATTAATGCATTCTTCCTCTATATAACCACATCTTAATCTAGTTGTTTCAATTGTTTCACTTGTATTTGGTAAAAGTATTGTTTTATTAATTGGTGTTGCTTCACCATAAGATTCTGGAAAACCATAGTCTTGTGGTCTAATAACGTTATATATTGAATTAATGCTAGGAGCGTAATAACAATTTTTATCAGTAAAAATATAATTATTTGTCCTGTTTTTAGGCATAGATGAAGATATATTAAGAGCCCAGTAATCTGACATTTGAATGTTGAAGTAACTATCAAGATTTCTATGAGTCTGGCTAGAACTACTCCAACCCATGTTTCCATATAGAATATCATTATCTTCATCATATTCATAAGCTACAACTACGTGTCCATATGAACCTTCATTTGAATCTTGAACCCCATTTTTATTAGAATCTGTGTATCCATTGCCACCCATCAAAACTGGTCTTCCAGTTTTGACTATTTTAACAATTTCAGAACGAATTCTATCTTTTTCGGATTGGCTGCTATTTCTTAATTTAGAAGTGACTATAGAAACTTTTCCACGTAAATTATCGTTATCTTTTATATAATCTGAAAGGAGTGAAGACATAATGGTATTGTTTACACCAATCCCGTCTAAAAAATCTTCATTCGCAACATGATATTCGCTTTCTATAAAATGTGGCTTAATCGATCCATTAGCAATTCCAAGTTCAAATAATTTTCCTAAAAAAGTTTTGCTATCAATTTGTTTATATACCTCACCCATAATTTTACGATCAAGCGCTTCTTTGAATTCAATTGATTTTATGTCTGTTAATCCGGATTTAATTATTTCATTTTTTAAATCATTTATACTTGGATAAGTATAGTTAATATTATTAAATACGCCTGGCGATTCATATTCATAAGTTGAATTAGAATAGAGTTGAGTACTTTTAATTTTTGAATATGTCGAATCATATTGTTCAGGAATAAAATTATCATTCCAATAAGAATCATAAAAAGAAAGAAACATTGAAATGCCTGTGTATCCACAAATTCCTAAAATATTTAAAGGCATATTTTTAGTTAGATGTGAATAATAAGCGGATAGGTAACTTTTATTTGAAATGAAAGTATCACCTTCAAATGGATCTGATGGAACATTAATTTTATAAGTTATGGTATTATCATTGACTTCTTCATATGATGGCAAAAAGTTTTCATCAATTTGTATTTTTCCATCGATTAACTCAGTTTGATAAAAATTACCTGTATCAAAATCGCTATTAATTTCATTGCTAAGAATATTTGGTTTTTCATAAAACTCATCATTTGAGTTATCCAAATTAATGCTTGTTTTATAAAAACAGCAAAGAAGTAAACTAGCTTCTAATAAAATTATGATTTTTTTCATATGTCATCCTCTTATCCATAAATACCAAAATGTAAGGTTAAATCATTTTCTAATTTGCATGGTTCTAAAAAATTACAAGATAATCCGGAGTTAGTATCAAAAAAACTCGTGAAAAAAGTAAATGACCAATAACCATCTCCTGATAAAGTATGTAAAATATAATTTAAAGA
>CAVJGK010000049.1:0-10763 GCA_963648895.1 Lachnospiraceae bacterium
GACAATGGCCGTGTAAGGCGTGGCTGCGGAGCTGCCCTTGCGCAGGGTCGCATGGTACTTTAGAGTATTCAATAGGTTCTAATTTCATATTACCTCCTAGAAAAAAGCCAATCAAACGATTGGCTAAAATTTATTTCATTAATTTTTTAATATCTTCAACTTTATCTAAATATTCCCATGGGCAATCAACATCTGGTCTACCAAAATGTCCATAAGTAGCCAAATCTTGATATTTGAAAGCAGGTTTTGTTAATGAGAATTTCTTGATGATTGAATTTGGTCTTAAATCAAATAATTCATTAACAATTTCAAGGATTTTTTCTTTAGAAATAGTTTCTGTATTGAAAGTTTCAACTGCAATAGAAACAGGTTTTGCTTCACCAATTGCATATGATAATTGAACTTCAACTTTTGAAGCTACACCAGCTGCACATAAGTTTTTAGCCACATATCTAGCCGCATATGCTGCAGATCTATCAACTTTAGATGGGTCTTTACCAGAAAAAGCACCACCACCATGACGGCCAACGCCACCATAAGTATCAACAATAATCTTTCTACCAGTTAAGCCAGTATCTCCATCTGGTCCACCGATAACAAATCGACCAGTAGGGTTAATTAATACTTTGAAATCATCATTAAAGCCAAATGATTTAATGACTACTTTCATAATTTTTTCTGTAACAAATTCCTTGAATTCATCCATATTAACATCTGGATCGTGTTGAATTGACATTAAGACTGTATCAATCTTTGGTGTTCCACTAGTATAGTCAATTGTAACTTGTGACTTCATATCAGGACGTGCACCTTTGAATTCACCTTGATGTCTTAAATTAGAAGCATATCTAACAAGCTTATGAGCGATAACAATCGCTAAAGGCATATAGTTTTCTGTTTCGTTACATGCATAACCAAACATAATGCCTTGGTCACCTGCACCTTGATCTTCTTCTTTTTCTCTGACAACACCCATGTTAATATCTGGAGATTGTTTTTTGATGCGATTAATAATTTCGCAATTTCTTCCATCGATACCAAGTTCGTTAGAAGTATAGCCAATTTTGACCATAACGTCACGAGCGATCTTTTCATAATCGACATGTGAAGTTGTTGTGATTTCACCACCGATAACTAATAAATTAGTTGTAGTAAAACATTCACAAGCAACGTGTGCTTTTGGATCTTCTTTTAAGCACGCATCTAAAATTGCATCAGAGATTTGGTCGCATACTTTATCAGGATGGCCTTCTGATACAGATTCAGATGTAAATAAAATTTTTTGTTCTTGCATAAATATCCCTTTCTATCTTCAATATCCTAAATAGAAAGAATTTATTTAAGCATATTAAAGTATTGATGGTTTGCATAAGTAATAAGAAATATTAGCAAACCATAATACTTCTTATTTTTTTATAGATTTTAAAGCCTGAGCGATTTGATCAGGACAAGATGTTGGTTTCATACCACAAGTAATTCCTTCAAGTCTTTTAATAGCTTCATCAATGTCCATTCCGACAAGTAATGAGCCAATACCTTTTAAATTACCATTGCATCCACCAGTGACTTTGACGCTGACGATTTTGTTATCTTCATAGTCAATGTCCATTTGTCTAGAACATACACCCTTAGGAGTATAAGTTAAATGTTCCATAAAAGATTACCCTTTTATTATTTAACAATTTCTCCAAATACTTCACCGCTTAATGCACCAGCATTAGCTTCATCAGTATCAATATGCATTGCTAAAGCATATGAAGAAGAAACTCTAATAACAGTATCACCAAAGATTACGCTTCTACCTGTTTCATTTAAAACTTTAACTGAAACGATATCGCCATTTTTAACTCCGAAGTTTTCAGCATCTGCAGGAGTCATATGAATATGACGTTTTGCAGCGATAACGCCTTCTTTTAATTCAACTTCGCCAGCAGGGCCAACTAATTTACAAACGCCAGAACCTGCAACATCGCCTGATTCTCTAACAGGAGCGACAACGCCTAAAGTTCTTGCATCAGTTAATGATAATTCAACTTGGTCAGCTTTTCTGACTGGTCCTAAAATAGAAACACCTTTTAATCTTGATTCTACTAATTCACCTGTAACTTTGTTTTTCTTATATGCAACTAAATCAACTTTTTGATTAGAAGCGAATTGTCCAGGTTGTGATAATTCTTTTTTTACTGTTAATTCTGCGCCTGTACCGAATAATTTTTCTAATGTTTCTTGTGTAACGTGAACGTGACGTGCACTTGTTTCAATAATAAATTTTGCCATAATATTTCATACCTCTTTTACAAAATGCTTATTTCAGCATCTATAATTATACTCTTTTAAAGAGTAATTTGTCTATATGAAATTGAGTTCGAGATTACAAGATAATATTATATCGATATCAGATTTAGCTTTACCTCCTTGCTACCATTAGAATAAAAAAGCCCATCGCATGATGGGCATAAAATCAAATTTTACCCATCATTCAGTCATTAGCACCTTGCTATCGCAGGTTGCTGTACGGTCTTAAGGACTGTCCCTCGCGTACTCTATATGGTGCAACTATCATAATGTTAAAAAATTGCGTTGTCAAGAAATATATACAAATTCTAAAAAAAGGCTTGACCTAAAGTTTACTTGATGAAGTAAGATATTGGCAGTTATAAATTTTAATTTATAGTTTTTCTAAAAAAAGTGTTATTCATTTGAATAAAAATATTTGTTATTCTAGAATATAACTATCGTTAAAATAACTTACGAAGGGAGATGTTTATATGCTTTTTGGCAAACATGTCAATAAATATTATAAAAAATATTTCTGGTATTTCTTTTTTGGTATTATCGCTGTTATCGCGGTAGATTATATCCAATTTTATATTCCAGAAATCATTGGTCGAATCATTGATGATTTAGAAGATGGAACAGTTACTTATACTAACTTCCAACCATTAATTAAAAATGTTTTTTGGATTTTAGTTGTCGGCGTGTGTTTATTCCTAGGAAGATTCATCTGGAGAATTTGTATATTTGGTGAATCGAAAAAAATTCAAGCTGACTTACGTTATGAAATGTTTAAAAAAACAGAAATTCTTTCACAACGTTATTATAAAGAAAATAAAACAGGTGCGATATTATCTTATTTTAGTACTGACTTAGAAACGATTGAAGAATCATTTGGTTTTGGTGTTGTTCAACTAATCGATGGTATTTTCTTATTAGTTATTTCATTAGTTAAGATGTATATGGTTCAACCTATTTTAACTTCTATTATGCTTCTTCCAATTATTGGATTAGGTTTAGTTGCTTATTTTGTTGATAAGATGATGGAAAAAGCTTATGACAAAAGACAAAAAGCTTATGATGATTTATCTGACTTTGTCCAAGAAAACTTTACAGGTATCAGGGTCATTAAAGCATTTGTCAAAGAAAAGAAAGAATTAAAAGCATTTAAAGAAGTCGCGGCAAAAAACAAAGAAACAAACGTTGAATTTGTCAAAAAATCTCAATTACTAGAAATCTTATTTGATGTATTTATTTATACAATTGTTTGTATTTCTTTAGCAGGAGGTTCTTATTTAGTTTATTTATATATTTCTTCTGGCAAGACACAAGGCTTAAGCGTTGGTACATTAATTACTTATTTAGGATATGTCGATACTATCATTTGGCCTATTTTCGCCCTTGCAGGCACAGTCAATTTAATTGCAAGAAGTAGAACATCATTAAAAAGAATTTCTTCTTTATTAGATGAACAAGTTGAAATTATCGATGATCAAGTAGTTACTCCAGATCAAATTAAAGGTGAAATTGAATTTAAAAATTTCTCTTTTGCTTATCCAGATGCTCCAGAAAAAATTGTATTAAAAAATCTAAATTTCAAAATCAATTCCGGTGAAACAATTGGTATAGTTGGAAAAATTGGTTCAGGTAAATCCACTTTAGTCAATATGTTATTTAGATTATATAATGTCAAAGAAAATACATTATTTATCGATGGATATGACATTATGCATCTACCTATTAAATATATAAGAGACAACATTGGTTATTGTCCTCAAGATAACTTCCTCTTCTCTGATTCTATTAAAAACAATATTGCTTTTGCTAATAGTCAGATTGATCTAGACGCGGTTAAAGATGCGGCAGATTTCTCTTCTGTTTCACAAAACATTGAAGAATTTAATGATAAATATGAAACAATCATCGGTGAAAAAGGTGTTTCTTTATCAGGTGGGCAAAAACAAAGAATTTCTATTTCTCGTGCGATTGTTAAAGATCCAAAGATATTAATTTTAGATGATTCGGTTTCTGCCGTCGATGTTAAAACCGAAGAAACAATTCTAGATAACATCCATAAAATTAGAAAAGGTAAAACAACTATTTTAATCGCTTCAAGAGTCTCTTCGGTCAAAGGATTAGATAAAATCATTGTTATGAATAATGGTGAAGTTGAAGCATTTGGTTCTAATGAAGAATTATTAAATATTTCTCCTACATACAAAAAGATGGTAGAACTTCAAACTTTAGAAAAAGAATTGGAGGGTGAATAATATGGCAGAAGAACACCTATATGAAAAAAATGATCGCAAGATGTCAGATTTTGAGATCATTAAAAGAACTTATGTATTTATTAAACCTTACATTTGGAAATTAGTCTTAGTTTTATTAGGCATGATCATCATGATTGGACTAGATTTATTAGCCTCAGTCCTCCCTGGAACTATCACCTCTGCATTATCTAAAGAAATCGCGACTGATTTAAATATGCCTTATATTTATTTCTTATGTGGATTAACATTTGCATGTTACATGTTAAATACATTATTTGTTTATATCACATCCATTTCTTTACAAAAGATTGGTCAACAAATCATTTATGATATTAGATTAGTAGTTTTCAATCATATCGAAAATATGTCTATATCACAAATTAATGAAATCCCTGTTGGTTCTCTTGTAACAAGAGTTGCTTCTGATACTAACGCATTATCTAACTTATTTACTTCTACAATTGTTAATTTAATCAAAGAATTTTTAACTCTTGTCGGCGTTATTATCGTAATGTATGTCATCAACTGGAAGATCGCTACTATCTTAATGTTCTTCCTTCCTGTTATCTTTATTATCTCAATTGTCTTTAGAAAATATTCTAGAGCCAACTATCGTAAAGTAAGATATTCTTTCTCTGTTATGAACGCATTCTTAAATGAATCAATCTCTGGAATGAAAATCACTCAAATATTCAACCAAGAAAAAAGAAAAGAAGATGAATTTAATCGTTTAAATAAAGATATTGTCAATACGTTACAAACAGATGTTAAAATCTTTGCTTTCTATCGACCAACTATTACTTTAATTTATTACATTGCATTAGCTTGTATATTTGGATTTGGATGTTATTTCTATTTAGAAGATGTTTCTTTAAATTTAATCACTATTGGAACCATGGTTGGAGGAGTACAAATGTTTTATTCCTTAACTAGTAAATTCTTTAACCCAATTCAAAATTTAGCTGATCGATTAAATGAATTACAACGCGCATTTACTTCTTCAGAAAGATTATATAATATCTTAGATACTAAACCTAATTTCGAAGATGCAGAAGATGCTATTGAAATCACTAAATTCAAAGGTGAAATCGAATTTAAAAATGTTTGGTTTGCTTATAAAGAAGGCGAATGGGTCTTACAAGATGTTTCTTTCCATATTAAGCCTAAACAAACAGTTGCCTTTGTAGGAGCAACAGGTGCTGGCAAATCAACTATCTTACAATTAATTGTTAGAAACTATGATGTTACTAAAGGACAAATATTAATTGATGGTATTGATATTAAAAAGATTAAAATAGAATCTTTAAGAAAAGGCATAGGTCAAATGTTACAAGATGTCTTCTTATTCTCTGGAACTATTAAATCAAACATCAATTTAAGAGATGATGAAATCTCTGATGAAAGAATTGACCAAGCAATTAAATATGTTAACGCTGACCAAGTAATTGATAAACTCCCACAAGGTTTAAACGAACCTGTTAAAGAAGCTGGTAATAACCTTTCCAGCGGTGAAAGACAATTATTATCTTTTGCAAGAACTATTGTTCATGATCCTCAAATCTTAATTCTCGATGAAGCAACCGCAAATATTGATACGGAAACGGAAAAAGTTATTCAAGATTCACTATTAAAAATGATGAATGTTGGTACCATGTTAATAGTCGCACATCGACTTTCAACTATTCAACATTCTGACAATATTATCTGCTTACAAAAAGGTAAAATCATTGAAAGTGGTAATCACCAAGAACTACTTAAAAAACATGGTTATTACTATAATCTCTACAAACTTCAATATCAAAGCCAAGAAGTTCAAAACTAACTCAAAAAAAAGCACAATCTACATCGATTGTGTTTTTATTTTTCTTCCATTTCTTTCTTGCGTTTATACATTGATTCATCAGCTTTGTCTAATACTGCGCTAAGTTTATCTTTGGATGGATCAAAATGTGCTTCACCAAAACTGATGTTAGGAAATTTATCATCTAAAGATATATATTCATCGATCAATTTAGAAAATTGTTCGTTTAAGAAAGGAACTTTATCATGATGTTTATGAACGATGACACAAAATTCATCGCCACCATAACGATATATCTTGCCAAATTTACCATAGACTTTTATTAAAGCTGTACTGACCTTTTTTAATACTTCATCACCATATAAATGACCATATGTATCATTAGCTTGTTTAAAGTTATTGATATCAAAATAAATAATTTCTGATTTAGAAGACAAATTCTTAATAGTATTTTCAAATTCAAATCTATTTAATAAATCTGTTAATCCATCAGTATTGGATAAAACATCACCATAGAATTTATAAATCAGAATTAAAGAAATACCGATTGTTATCCATTCAATTCTAATATCTTCATTAAACACATGAATAAACACACCTGTTAAAACAAATAAAACTACTAAATAATTAGGAATTAAATATTTAACATCTCTTTTTCTAAACGCTTTGATTGATGTATAGATGAAATATAAAATACCAACCCCATAAGCAATATAATAAATAAAATAACATACTCCATGCGTATATGAATTATCACCGTTTACTTTAAATATAATACCTGTAAAACAAGAGATGATTTCAAAGATGACATTTACACCAAGTAAGGATAAGGTTGTATATTCAATAACACCTAATTTATGATTATCTTTTCTAAAAATTAATCCAGGAATAACACCGATAAATGGTGCTAAAGAAAATTCAAAGAATTTAACTAATATATGAATATTTTTAATATGTTCATTAAATTCTAATTTTTGAACTTGAACGCCTACCCATTCACATAACCCACACGCCATAACAAAAGAAGAAAGCAAAATAGAATAAAACTTCTTTTTCTTCGTTAAACCAGAATTTAAAGAGATAGAAACTATCATGATTGATAAAGAAATTAACATTAAGCATAAATTTGAAGTATACCAATCCATAAACTCACATCTCTTTCTAATTACGTATATTATTAAGGTTAAAGAATTTATTTTCAATATTTTTTAAAAACAATTGAATTAAAATTAGTATTTTTTCGTTAAATAGCCATTATTTTAAGACTATAATATGGCAATAATTGCCGCGGAAGTAATCATCATGCCTTGGAATAAGAAAGAAGATAATAACGCTCCATAGAATCTATTATCTAATTTTCTACCTAGATATGAACCTAAAGGCAAAGTTAAAATATACATTAAAAGCATATTTTGCATTTGTCCAATAAATCCAGAATAACTCTTAATCGCTAAATAGAATAAAACAAATAAGAATAAAGCAACATATTGAATTAAATTATATAGAATCATAGTTGTCGTTTTAGCATGTCCTTTCTTTAACATATCATTTTCAACACCAGAAACATAATATCCTGCCGTCATTAAGATAGTAGAAAACACTAACCAAAATATTCTAATATTCCAAGGAATTAAATTATACATGCTCATTTTGAATATAAACCAAGCAAAGGCAATTAATCCAATAACAACAATTACACATTCAATGACATTCTTTTTATTAGTTTTTACTTTAAAGTTCAATCGAGGTAATTTACCTTCAATTCCTTTAATCTTTCCTTTATGGTAGAAAAATAGCATCGTTAATCCATATCCAGCAATACAACACATATATGGAATATTCATTACTGGTGATCCAAATGGAAGAACAACACAGATACAACAAATAATAACACCCATTATTAAACCAGGAATCCATAATAATAATTTTCTTAATAAGAAAGCTTTTTGATTAACTATAGTAGGTATTTCATCTTGATAAGGATTTAATTCTATATCTGCTTGATTAGAAGAAATATAAGTAAGTGAGAATAAAACTAGTGACATTCCAATTAAAGCAAAAGCCCAAGAGAAGTAAACAAAACTAATAAAGATTGGTGGATAAACACTAACAGTTCCTATAATATCGTTAATGGCATTATTAACATAAGTGGCAAACTTATAAGAATACATTTGATATGAATGTAATATCCCTGAAGTTACTCCAACTGTAATTTTTCCTCCATAAGTATTTGTATAAGCAAAATCACAAGTTCCTCTTTCACTTGGAGCTTCGTGTCCTGATAGTTTTTCTGATATTCTTAAAACATCATATCCAGAAACTACATCATCCGCGGTCGAACCAAATAAATATACATTGCTGTCTTTTATCGCATCAGGAGAATAATTCACCCATGGATATTCTTCTTCATCATGAGTCGAGGCAAATAAGCTTGCTTGTGGACTATGTTCATAATTGACTTCAGGAGAAAAAAGGATAATATTTTTAATATTCTTCTTTTCTAATTTAACTTCTGCAGTATCAATATTATAATCATACATCAATCTTAAAATCGCTCTTCCACCCATTGAATGTCCCATTAAGATAATATTGTCATAATCAATCGATGACACATTATGCAAATATTCTAATGCATCATCAATTTCGCGTGGTATTTCATCTGTTTTGGCATTATCAAAACCAATTCTTCCATAACTACCACCTTGACCAGAATAATCAAAAGTCATCACGCTCATATTATTGGATAAAAATGCATTAGCCATCGGTCTCCATTTAGCTCTATCGCATGAATATCCTGGGCATATCAATACAGCATATTTAGCATTTTTCTTTTCATAATAAGTGCCTTTTAAAGTCACTTCATCTTCTTTATAAGTGGATTGAAAAGAAATATCTTTGCCACCGAAAGAGGAGTAACTTGAAATGATAGAAAATACCAATGAAGCTACAATTGAAACTAATCCAATAATTAGAAATATTAATTTTTTTATGTTTTTCATATTTTTTAAGTCCTTTAATTAATTCTACTAAATATTTAAGATTTTGCAAATAATAAAAAAATTAAGGACATTGAATCCTTAATTTTTCGTTCAATTATTTGATTTTTATTTTTTTGGTTAGATTTAATAAGAAAATATATAAAGGTAATCCAATTAAAACAAATAAGCCTAAAGTTAGATAACATTGTAAAGCTTGTGAATTTAAAGAAATTATTGAAGGACAATTCCAAGGTTGGAACATTTCTTTAAAAAATTGACAATGGAAGATATTTCCATCACTAGATTTAAACATGGAAAAAGTAGTTGCTTTTCCTCCAATAAAGCTTGTTGGAGAAAATAATCCGGCCACAAAACAAGAAATGATAGTTACAATTAATACTCCCTTACGATATTTGTTATAAGGATAAGTCATCGCGATCATTACAATAACTCCTGAAGTAGTTGTAAGAATACTAATAAGGGTTGAAACATTTGATGTATTAAATACGTAGCCTCCCGTGAAAGTTATAGATATTTGATTTATCATAATCGGTAATAAAGCAGCCATAGTCATAAATATTCCAGATAATAAAGCTTTAAATAATACATTTTCTTTAAAACTACCTCTTATTGGTTCTTTACTACCTTCTAGTGATAATAAAAATCCTCCTAAAGCAATAACGCTAAATTGCATTAGATAGATATTTTCAACACTAAACCACATTTGACCTTTTTTAAAAGGAATTAATAATAATGATAATAAAACAAAGCAAGTGGTTTTCATTAAAAATAATGTCGCAGTTCTTTGAATGTTATTAACAACTCTTCTTCCTTGCGAAATAACATCTTTTAAATGAACAAAATCATTATCCATTAATACAACATCCGAACATGCCTTGGCCGCATCAGTAGCTTTGAAAAAAGTAATAGAAGCATTAGCTTTTCTTAAAGCAAGAATATCATTGACCCCATCACCAGTCATACCAACTTTATTGCCCTTTTCTTGTAATGCTTCAACTATCGCCTTTTTTTGTTCAGGAGATACACGTGCGAATATTACATATTGATCAACTAAAGAAGGTATTTCTTCTAAAGAGATATTTTCTAAAGAGATATATTTATCTGCATTTTTTACTCCACACTTAGAAGCGATGTTACTAACTGTTAAAGGATTATCACCAGAAATAATTTTTATATCGACATTATTTTCATAAAAATAAGTTAATGTCTCTTTGGCAGAAGTTCTAATATTATCTTTTAAAATAAATAAAGCAATTAATGTATCATTCTTTTTAAATGCGATAACACGATTACCATTTAAAGATTCTTTTTTTACACTATCATATTCTTTAGAATTAATATCCATTAAATATTCAGGAGCACCAAGAATTAATTTAGTTCCATCTTTGTATATTAAGCAAGATGATTTAACCTTGCTAG
>CAVJGK010000050.1:0-10581 GCA_963648895.1 Lachnospiraceae bacterium
CCGCTTATATATTTGATCATTATAATTTAAAAATATCATATAACAAATATATGCTTATATTATCAACAGTGAGAAGTTATCTTTCTTATTTAAGCAACGCAAAAAGAATTAGAAATTATTTTAAAGATAATCGCTTAGTCTTTATAAATGATAATGATATGCAAAAATAAAAATGATACCCTATTGCAAAAATAAAAATATTAAACAATAAGAATTAAAATAAAAAAGAAAAAATGATAGAATAGTCTCGCTGGTGATAATATGGAAATAGTAGTAAACAACCTTACATTAAAAATATATGAAAATGAAGATAAGTTAGAAGATAAATTATCTTCTTTTTTAGGTATTGAAAAATCTTATATTGAATCTTATAAGATTGTAAAAAAAGCCATTGATGCAAGAAAGAAAAATTCTTTATTATATGTTTATTCTTTAAGAGTTATTTTAAATAAAGACTTTGATTTTTCCTCTAACCATAATGTTAAATTATATGATTTTAAAAAAGATGAATATGTTATTCCTTTATTAAAATCAACTAAAAGACCAATTGTAGTAGGTTTAGGTCCATGTGGATTAATGAGCGCATTCTACCTAGCTAACGCAGGAATGAAACCGATAGTTATTGAAATGGGTAAAGATGTTGATTCACGTATTAAAGATGTGGAAAATTTTAAAAACGGAGGATCATTTAATCCTAATAGCAATGTTTGCTTTGGTGAAGGTGGGGCAGGAACTTTTTCTGATGGAAAGTTAATGACTGGAATTAAAGATGATCGCATTAGATTTATTTTAGATACTTTGATAGAATATGGGGCTCCTAAAGAAATTGGCTATTTAGCCCATCCTCATATTGGAAGCGATAATTTAAGAAATGTAGTAAAAAACATTCGTAATAAGATTATTTCTTTAGGTGGAGAAGTCTATTTTGAACATAAATTTATTGATTTTGATACTGTTGATAACAATGTTAATAAAGTAAGAATAAAAGATTTAAAAACAAATGAAATTAAAGAATTTTATACCGATGATTTAATCTTGGCGATTGGTCATTCTTCTAGAGATACTTTTAAATTGCTTTTAGATAAAAATATAAATATTAATCCTAAACCATTTTCTATTGGAGTAAGATTAGAAATGCTTCAAAAAGAAGTTAATATCGCTCAATACGGGAAAAACAATTTAAAATATAATCTTCCTCCAGCTGAATATAAAATAGTTACTCATTTGCCAAATGGTAGAGGTGTATATTCTTTTTGTATGTGTCCAGGAGGAGAAGTAGTTGCTTCTAATACTGAAGAAAATTCCATTTTAGTCAATGGAATGAGTTATTTTAAAAGAGATTTAGAAAACGCTAATTCGGCGATATTAGTTTCTGTTAATGTAGAAGATTATTATAAAGGCAATCCACTAGATGGAATGTATTTCCAAGAGAGTATTGAAAAGAAAGCTTTTAATAAAGATTATCCTTATTATGCACCTGTTCAATTACTAGGTGATTTTATAAAGAAAAGAAAATCGGCAAAAATTGGGTCAGTTATTCCAAGTTATAAACCTGGATATTATTTTGCATCCATGGATGATATTTTACCTTCATTTATCGCCCAATCTTTAAGAGAAGGCTTAATATCCTTAGGTAATAAATTAACATCAATTAAAAATGAAGATAATGTTTTAACTGGTGTAGAAACTAGATCTTCTTCTCCTATCCATATTTTAAGAGATGAAAATGGTCAAACTAATATTAAAGGTATTTATCCTTGTGGAGAAGGGGCATCTTATGCTGGAGGAATTACTTCAAGCATGGTTGATGGATTAAGAGTTGGTGAATTTATAAAAAATAAATACCAAGGAGGTAATTAAATGCATCCTATAAAACATTTTATAACTATCACTAAACACCGTCATAAAGTAAGACATATATGCTTTAAAATCGGTATTCCTTGGCAAGGAATTATCCATGATTTATCAAAATATTCTTTAACGGAATTTATTCCAGGTGCGAAATATTATCAAGGTAATCGATCACCAAATGCGAAAGAAAGAGAAATTCATGGCTATTCCAAAGCTTGGTTACACCATAAAGGAAGAAATAAACACCATTTTGAATATTGGTCAGATATAGTTCCAACAGGTGGCTATGGACCTATTAAAATGCCATTAAAATATGTAAAAGAAATGTTTGCAGATCGTATCGCAGCTAGTAAGACTTATAGAGGTAAAGATTATAAAGATGAAGATCCATTAATCTATCTAATTTCTAAAGAAGCTAAATGCCAAATGAATATTGAAACATACAATGAATTAGAAAAATGGCTTATAATGTTAAAAGAAAAAGGCGAAAAAGAAACATTTAAATATGTTAAGAAGTTAAAATCATATTAAGAGTTAATTTGTAATTCTTAATAAGTATGTTATACTTATATAAGCGTAAGGAGTTTTTATTATGATTAAAGAAGCAGTTTGTCATAAGATGGATAAGGAATTTGTCTATGCTTTAGAAAAAGGTAAATATGTTATTAAGTTACGTACTAAAAAAGGTGATGTAACTAGTGTTTATCTTGCTTTCTGCGATAAATATTTAAATAGTTATGGCGCGGAAGATGGTGAAGTATATCAATCACAAATGTATAAATCATTCTCTGATGAATTATTTGATTATTATGAAATTATTTTAGATTCTTCTTCATTATGCGTTAGATATTTCTTCATCTTAAAAGATGATAAAGAAGTTGTATATTATGGCAATTATCATTTCTTTGATGAACCTATTTCTGATTTAGATTACATGTTTGATTTTTCTACCTCAGTAAAAGATGATGAATTATTCATTATTCCTTCTTGGGCAAAAGGTAGCATTGTTTATCAAATATTTGTTGATAGATTCGCTCGCGAAGGTGGAACAACTGATGATTCATGGTATGAAATTCCTACCCTTGGATCGAATAAAAGATATGGTGGATGTTTAAAAGGCATTACTTCTAAACTTGATTATTTACAAGATTTAGGCGTAGAAGTTTTATATTTAACTCCAATATTTAAATCAAACTCTGATCATAAATATGTCACTGAAGATTATTTAAAAATCGATACTGACTTTGGCAAGAAAAAAGACTTAAAAGAACTTATTACTAAGGCTCATGAACATGGCATTAGAATTATTCTTGATGGAGTATTTAACCATACATCGGTCTTATTCTTCGCTTTCCAAGATGTTTTAAAGAAACAACAAAAATCTGAATATAAAGATTGGTATTATATCAATAAATTTCCTGTTAAATTTGAATTTGATAAAAAAACTAAGTCTATTCCAAATTATTTAACATTTGGTTATTCATCTGGAATGCCTAAATTAAATACATCAAATCCAAAAGTAAGAAAATATATCTTTGATGTTGTTAAAACTTATTTAGATATGGGAATTGATGGATGGAGACTTGATGTGGCAGATGAAATCCCACATTCATTCTGGAAAGAATTTAGAAAATATGTCAAATCAATCTCTAAAGATGCTTTAATCGTTGGAGAAGTATGGCATGAAGCAAGTGAATGGCTTAAAGGCGATGAATTTGATACTGTCATGAATTATGAATTCAATAAATCAGTTGAAAGATTATGTTTAGATAAGAAATATAAATGTTCTGATTTTATCAATGATTTTAATTATGTTAATTCCAGATTAAATCTTCGCATTAGAAATTTATTATGGAACTTAATTGATTCACATGATACACCAAGATTTTTAACTAAAGTTGGTGAAAAGAAAAAGATTTTAAAATTCGCGCTTGCGTTACAAATGGTTCTTCCAGGTATGCCAATGATTTATTATGGTGATGAAGTTGGCATGGTCGGTGAAGATGATCCTGATTGCCGTAGAGGTATGAATTGGGATGAAAGTAAAATTGATCAAGAAATCTTATCTTATTACAAACATTGGATTAAGATTAGAAAAGATAATGAAGCTTTAAAACTCGGTCAATTATTAATTGATGATATCGATGATGAAAATAGAATCATCCATGTCACTAGAAAATATTTCCAAGATTCTATTAAAATAGAAATCGATGCAAAGAAATTTGAAGTAAAGATTATTGAAATTATTTAAGGAGGAATTATGCCAGGAGTATATATTTTATATATCGTTGTCGCAGTTATTATTTTACTACTGGTTGTAGGTTCTTTTTGGTTGTCAAATATTCTTTATAAGAAGGTTTTCTTAAGAGATAAAATTCATCTCAGATTCAAACATCTTTATTTGAGTCATAAAATATCATCACGTTTTGATGATTATATTTTCTCTAATGTCAAAGAATTTAATTTTGATGAAATTATTTCTCTTCCTGCTTTTGATGGATATAACATTAAAGCTTATTTTAAAAAATCAAACAATGAATCAAAAAATTATATTATCTCTGTACCAGGTTATAGCACCATTGTGGAAAAGAATTATGGTATGCATGCATATATCTATGATGAATTAAATTTCAACATGGTATATATGGAAAATAGAGGTAATCCTTTATCTCCTTGTGAACATGTCACATTAGGTTTACAAGAAAGAAAAGACCTTTTATCAATGATTAATTATTTGATCAAAAAAGAAGGTGAAGATATTTCTATTATCCTTGAAGGTTCTTCTATGGGTGGATATATGGCTTTAAGTATCGCGGATGATTTACCTTCCCAAGTTAAAGGTATTATCGCAGATTCAGCTTTCACATCTGTTTATGATGAATTAAACTTCATCTTAAAAAGAGAACATATCATTTTACCAGTTAGAAAATTAACATTGTGGAATTTAAATAATAAAGTAATTGGTAATTTCAATGTAAATATTAAAAAACATGACACACGTGATTCTTTATCTCATTGTAAAGTACCTGTTTGCTTAATTTATTCTACTGGTGATGATTTTGTATCAAATGAATTTTCTATTGAGAATAAGAAAGCTTGCAAGAGTGAATGTTATTTATATAATTTCCCATTTAGTAAGCATTTATATTTAAATTTCGAACATGAAACTTTATATAAATCAACCACATACAAATTTATCGAAAACTGTTTAAAAGACTAATAAGAAGTGATTGACAACCACTTCTTATTTTTTTATAATTTTTTACATAAAGCGATGAATAGAAGAAGTAGTTTTTAATTAATTCTATGTAGAAAGTTGTTGGTTGATGAAAAACAATTAGAACTTAAAAATGAATACATCTAGGAGCTATTTGCTAGAAGTAATAGTAAAGCAAATCGATTAATACACGTTAAAGTATTGAGTTTTGTTAAACTCGCTGAGGTAGATGATGTGAGTCATCTACGAATTAAGGTGGTATCACGATTCTTTCGTCCTTATTATTAATAAGGGCGTTTTTTTATTTTAAGGAGGTATTTATGGGAATTTTTGAAGAATTAGAATGGAGAGGATTAATTAAAGATGTATCTGATCCTGCGATTAAAGATTTAATCAACAATGGAGAAGTAACTTTTTATATTGGTACTGACCCAACTGGTGATTCATTACACATCGGTCATTTTTCTAGCTTTTTAATTTCTAAAAGATTAAAAGATGCAGGCCATCATCCAATTTTACTTGTTGGAGGTGGAACAGGATTAATTGGTGATCCAAAACCAGATGCAGAAAGACCAATGATCACACATGAACAAGTTGAACATAACTTCAATTGCTTAAAGAAACAAGCAAGTGATTTATTTGGCTTTGAAGTTGTTAACAACTACGATTGGTTAGGAAAATTAAATTTAATTGATTATTTAAGAGACTTTGGTAAATATTTCAATGTCAATTATATGATAAACAAAGATATTGTTAGAAGAAGATTAGATTCTGGTATTACATTTACAGAATTTTCTTATATGACATTACAAGCTTTAGACTTCTGGCATTTATATACAACTAGAGGAGTTACTTTCCAAGTTGCAGGTCAAGACCAATGGGGTAATATTACTGCTGGTATTGATTTAATTAGAAAGAAAGAAGGCAAAACTGCATATGGTTTTACAATGCCTTTATTAACTAAATCTGATGGTACAAAATTTGGTAAAACAAATGGTAAAGCTATCTGGTTAGATAGAAATAAAACTACACCATTTGAAATGTATCAATTCTTTATCAATTCAGAAGATAGCAAAGTTATTGATTATTTAAAATTCTTAACATTCTTATCTAAAGAAGAAATTGAAGAATTAGAAAAGAAAAACCAAGAACATCCAGAACTTCGTGAAGCACATAAAGCTCTCGCTAAAGAAGTTATTACTTTCATCCATGGTGAAGATGCTTATAAAGAAGCTCTTGCTCAAGCAGAATCATTATTTAAAAATGGTGGAGTTGATAAAGATATGCCTTTGACCAAAGTTGATCCTTCTATTTTAGTTAATGATCAAGTTGATATTTTAACATTACTTGTCTCATGTGGATTATTACCATCTAAATCAGAAGCTAGAAGAAGTGTAGAACAAGGTGGAGTATCTATCGATGATAACAAAGTAACTGATGTTAAATTAATGATTAGCAAAGAACAATTAGAAAAAGGTTTCATCATTAAAAAAGGTAAAAAGAACTTTATTAAAGTTGGATTATAATTTTAAAAGCCTAGTATATTGTCTAATAAAGACTGATAACTAGGCTTTTTCTTTGACTTATTTATATATTTTAAAATCTTCTCCAACATTTTTCTTTTAAAAACATTTTAATCAATTCTTCGTTTTTTTCTTCATAATAATCAACTAAAAGTTTTTTAAATTCACTTACGATATTTTCAGGAACAACCAAAAGTCCTTCACCGTTTTGAATAAGAAAATGATTAGCGAAGATGATAGAAGCTCTTTTATTTCCATCGATAAATATTTGTGTTTTCATGCAATATAAAACAAGTTCGATTGCTTTATTTATCGTTTCTTTATCCTCATTTATAATGGAAGTTATTTTTTCTTTCACATCAATTTCAATTGGTAATGGTGGAATGTAAGAAGATCCACCAATTGCAACTGGTATACTTCTAATAGTTCCTCCATTATCATAAAATCCTTCATTGACCAATTTAGCAATATGGCATAAAAGATAATAATTACAAGGAGAAGAAACAACATCTTTATCAACAATAAATTCCCATGCGTGTTTAAGATTTATGATTTTTTGCACGTCACTAGCTTTTACTCCGTTTACTATTCCATTTTCTAAGATGGTTTCAGTTTGAGGAAATGTGGTAGAAACTCCTTCTAATACAGCTTGATCGTAAATTAGATTCTTAACATTTGCCCTGGCAAAATCAATGTTTAAACATACTAATTGTGATAAATCTTTTTCTTGATAACCAAGCTTAACAAGTTCTTTTTCAATGATTCTAAGTTGCTTTTTTAAATCTCTAATTAGTTTTGTTTGATTTATGGCCATAGCATATAAATCATCACTATATTTACCAATGTAAGTGGATTTATTTTTACCTAATTCTTTTTTTCTTACATAGATGTATTTTTCATTTTCAATTGTTTTAACTTCGATACTTCCGTTAAAAGAAGAAGTGTTTATCTTTGCTTGGATATCAGCCTTTTTATCTAATAAAATTTGTAATGTTTCAATTTCACTCATATTACCATCTCCTTAGGGTGAATTTTATAAATAAATAATAGTGAAATTCACCCTAAATGTCAATCTTCTTATAATATCTAACCAATACTCATAATACAATTATAAAATATATTGCTTTTTATATATGGCGAAACTATAATCCTTTCGAAGGTGATATCATGGTTTATATTATATTTGCGTTACTCGCGGCATTTTTTACATCAATGACAACAATATTGGCCAAGATTGGTATTAAAAACGTTAATTCTAATTTTGCAACATTCATAAGAACAGGTGTTGTTATTATATGTTCTTTAGTATTATGTTTAATCACTAATGATTTATATAAAACAGACACTCTTACTTGGAATAACTGGTTATTCTTAGGTCTATCTGGATTAGCTACTGGATGTTCATGGCTTTGTTATTATAAAGCCTTACAACTAGGTAATGTTAATAAAGTCGCACCAATTGATAAATCAAGTTTCATATTAACTAGTATCTTATTTATTATCTTCTTCTTTGATGATACGACTAACAATGGTAATGTATTAACTATTTGGATGTTAGTTCTATCAATGGTATTAATGTTAATTGGTACATTATTAATGATTGGTAAAAAAGAAGATACGGATAAAAAATCTTCTTTATGGCTTGTATTTGCCATATTATCAAGTGTGTTTGCTGCTTTAGTTTCTTTATTTGTAAAGATTGGTTTAAAAGGAATACCAAGTAACTTAGGTACATTATATCGAACAATAATTGTATTTATCTTTGCCGGAGCGATAGTTCTAGCTAGAAAAGAATATAAAGGCGCGAAAGAAATTAGTTTTAAATCTTGGTTATTTTTAATTCTTTCAGGTCTAGCCACTGGAGGAGCATGGTTATTTGAATATGCAGCATTGAATTATGAAGGTGCTTCACCAATTGTGGTTAATTCAATTGGTAAATTATCCATTCTTCTAACCATGTTAATATCATTTATCTTCTTAAAAGAGAAATTTGATAAAAAATCTTTATTCGGTTTATTCTTATTAACCTGTGGAATAGTAATAGTAATTATATTTAGTTTATAGACATTAAGTTGGAGAGAATTTCTTCAACTTTTTTTCTTTTTTTAAAAAAATAAAAATATTTTTAGGATTTTTGTTTAAAACCCTCAAATGATATATATAGAGGAGGAAAATTTATGAGGATTTTAAATGATGAAGAAATGTCACTTATTGTTGGTGGCGAAGCTATTACCCTCACGGCTGTTATGGCAGTTTTAGTCACTGCGATTGTCGCGGTAGTAGTATATCGATTATTTATGTCTAGTAAGGGTAGTACTACTTTACCTGGTGGATGGAAATTTTCATGGGGTTAGAAGTATGACAAAAATTAAAGATATTCCTTGCCTCGATCGTCCAAGAGAAAAAGCATATCTCTATGGGCTTGATTGTCTATCTAATGCTGAACTTCTTGCAATCATCATCTCCAGTGGTTACAAACAAGCTTCAGCGTTAGATATCGCTTATGAATTACTATCTAAGTTTGGTGGGATTGATAAAGTGGTTAACGCAGGAATTAATGAACTTATGTGCATAAAGGGTATATCTAAGGCGAAAGCTGTCAAAATGGCAGCTTCGTTTTATTTATATAAAAGAAGTCTAAAAGAAAATGCGTTCTCTGATATTAAAAGATATAGTGAATATGATGTGGCAAAAATAATTCATTCAATGATTATTGATTCTTCTCAAGAAGTATTATTTTTAGTAATAATGGATAAATCTAATCATATTCTTGGAATTCAAGAACTTGGTAAGGGAAGTGAAGATTCTATTGCTATAAGTGAAACTCTTATAATCAAACATACTTTAAAGTATGGAGGAAGAAAATTTTATCTATTACACAATCATCCATCCAATAATTTAAATCCTAGTAAACAAGATATTTTGTTTACAGGACAATTAGATACATTGTCATTTAGTTTAAAATTAGAACTTATTGAACATTTGATCATCACTAATATCGGATATTATGCGATTAAGCAAGGTAAAACTTATCTATGGAATTTAGAAAAAAGCAGTTAGTTGCTTTTGCATTAACAAAATTATATAATGTTAATGTGAAAGGAACAAATATGAATAAATTGGAGATATTAAAATTAATTGATGATAATAATGGATATTTAACTAGTCAGTTAATTAAAAAACATAATATTGAAACAGTGTATATTACTAGACTTGTTAAAGAAAACAAGTTATTTAAACTTGCGCGTGGAATTTATATTTCTTCGAAAGGAATAGAAGATTTTTTATATATTAACTCATTGTTGCATTCGAATTTGATTTATTCAGGAGATACAGCTTTATTTTTAAATGGACTTTCAAATAAACAAGTTCCAGAATATGAAGCAATGGTTAAATATGGTATGTTTGTTCCAACTATTGATAATATGAAAATTTATTGTACAAGAAAAAATACATATTCTTTAGGAATTATAGAAATTGAAACAATGTTTGGAAACAAAGTTAAATGCTATGATAAAGAAAGATGTATATGTGATTTATTTTTAAGGCCTGATCATTATGATTATGAAGATCGAACATATGCAATAAATGAATATAATAATTATTATCTCAATATAAAAAAACTTTATGAATACGCATCTAAATTAGGAGTATACAATGAAGTAAAAAATGTATATGAAGTAATTAAATGGAACAAGAAAGGACAAAGAATTTGATTAAACAGAATTTAATTAACAAACATATTAGTAGAATTTACTTGCATAAAAAAATATTGATTTTTTATCCTAAATCATCTATATTTTATTTGACAGGACTCCCCACACCTCTCACGCAAGTGATGTGTCCCATGGGGAGACGTTTTTTTTTTAGGGGGGATTTTTATATATGGAAGGTATTAACGAAGATAAACACTCTGTAACAATCGATGTAAAAGCACCAATTACATATGATGAACAAGTTCAAAGAATTATTGCAAAAGGATTCGTTGTT
>CAVJGK010000051.1:0-10532 GCA_963648895.1 Lachnospiraceae bacterium
ATATAAAATATTAAAATTTTGAATGATTAACAGCGATTATGATTAATTGACATAGTAACTTCCGATTATATAAGTGAATATTAAACTTGTCGAATTTACTTCCGATTTCTTTGGCGAATTTAATATTTTTATGACATAGTAATTTCAGTTAGTAAATTTGAAATTTGTAATTTTACGGAAGTTAGTGCTATACTATATATGTCAATTAATAATTGAAGGCATCATTAAAGCCACGCGCGTTAGCAGTCGCCAAACTAACTTCCGTGAGTGCATTTGTTTAAATTAATTGATGTCCTTGCAACTATTAATATTATTTTTAAAATCTAATTATTTTTTCTGAAGCTGATAATTAGATTTCTTGTTAAATCGATTTCGTTGAAGTCGATTTTTTTTATACCCAGTTTGTCTAATATATCTTTACCATAAACAAATTCAAACATTTCATAAGGTGTACGATGGTCTTTGGATTTTAATTATAAGAATTGATATGCGAGAAAATTAAATTTATTTCTTCTTGAGTATATTCTTTAATAGATTTTTCTTTTGGAGAAAAATATCTAAAGAATTCGTGATTTCTTTCAATCTCAGCTTTTTGATAAGATGAATAAGGATCACAATAGAATAAGTTAGTTCTCTTAGTGTTATCTTTTGATAACTCAATACCATCTGCATCTAGGAACTCCTGACCTCGATCAGTGAGAATTGCAGGAAATAATTTTTTAAAGTCTTCTATTCCAAGAACTTCTTCTAGATCATCAAATACTTTTACTATTTGTTTTTGTTCCTTTGTTTTAATTAAACGTCCAAACATTAAATTTGAAAAAGGAAATATAAAAGTCATTAGATATGGTTCTCCTTCTCCTTTTAAGCCTTGTACAAGGTCTATTTGAGGAATAAAGGAGATTCTTTGACTTGCAAGAAACTTTGCATAAGCATCGTAGTTTCTTGGCTCTATGGTTTCTTTCTTTTGTTCCTTCTTTTCCTTTGTTAAATCGTCTTTATAAGACTTTCTTGGCTTCATTTTAACTTTGTTTCTAAGGTCAATATCTTTAGCTTCTAAATAACGTTTTCCTACATATCTATATAACGTTCTTTCGGATTTTATTATTGTAGGATTGTTTAAAATTATTGAATATATAGATTTACCTTTTTTGATTCCATCTGAAACAATCTTATCTAGTTCATCAAGCTCATCTTGTGTAATATTGGCTCCAGTTCTTGAATTTACTAAAGAATCTTCATATTCCTTTTGAGCTAGTTTAGGATCGTAGTAATATTTATCGAGTCTACAGTTCTTTTTCTTATGACAACCATTACAAGTATAAGGAAACCTACTAGTTGTCTTACATGTTCTTTTATTGTAGTTAGGACATAGTTCTATAACGTTTTTCCAGTAACAAAATTTACAGAATTTACTACAATGTTCGTTATCACATAAATTCATGTTTTCACAATTCTCAAAATTAGTGCAGGACTTACATTTAGTAGAATTGTTATATGTAGTTGGTTTGGATTCCTTACAATATCGATGTAACTTGATTTCTTTAGATATAGTTGTTGGATCTTTACCAATCTTAATACTAATTGTACCAAGAGAAGATCCTTTAATTAGTTCATTTAAGATATTAATTCTATCATCAAGAGTTAAATGTTTACCTTTACTGTCCTTGTTCTTCATTATTGCTTCCTCCTATTTACTAGTTGCAAGGACATATTTATTATAAAATATTTTTCTTGTCAGACAAAATTCGTATTCACTTATATAATCGGAAGTTACTATGTCAATTAATAAACAGCGATTATTTATTAATTTTTAATAAAATTAACTTGAAAATGAGTCTAGACAAATATAAACTTATTATTGTAATAAAGGACTTGTGTTGTTATTACTACTCAGTTAGATATTCATTTAAGTGGGAAATAAAAAATCCCACTTTTATTTTGTAGGAGGCATTAATGGATATTACAATCAATGAAAGACTATTAAAAGAACTTACACCGATTGCATCATCTCAAGGTTTATTAATTGAAAAACTTGAATATGCAAAAAAAGGAAGAGAATTCTATCTTACAATTTATGTTGAAAAAGAAGATGATGTAACTTCTTTAGATGAAGTTTGTAAAGTTAGCGATCTTATGAGCGCAAAACTTGATGAACTTGATTTAATAAAGGAAAATTACATTCTCGATGTTTCAACTTCTGGGGCAGAAAAACCAATAACTGATTTTTCTAAATTTCCAAAATATGTTGGTAAATATATTTATGTGAAATTTATTAATCCATTCTCTGGATTAAACGACATCACAGGTACTCTTGAAAAAGTAGAGAATGATGAACTCACAATTTCATACAAAGTAAAAACAAGAACAAAATTTGTAAATGTTCAAATTACAAATATTTCTAAAGCACATCTAGCTATTAAATTTTAGGAGGTATATATGTTAGATACAAAAGTATTCATGCAAGCAATTGAAGAATTAGAAAAAATTGGTATTGCTCATGATGTTACAATTCAAGCTTTAAAAGAAGCATTTGAATCAATCTTCAAGAAAAAAGGTTATGAAGATACAAGAGTAGAAGTAGAAATCGATGAAAAGAAAGGTTTAATCGATATTTATTGTATTAAAACAGTTGTTGAAAATGTTGAAGATGATAACATCGAAGTTGAATATGATGAAATTAAGGATGAATATCCAGATGTTAAAATCGGTGACGATTTTAGAATTAAACATGAATTAGAAAATTTCTCTAAAGCAGATATTTCTAAATTCAATTCTGTTTTAAGACAAAAAATTAAAGAAGCTGAAAAAACTGCAATCTACAATGCTTTCTCTGATAAAACAGGTGAAATCATTACAGGTGTTGTCGAAAAGATTGAAGACCGTTATACTTTAGTTTCTATCGGCGGAACTGGTAAAAACACAAGTGTTGTATTACCAAACTCACAAAAAATTGGCCAAGAAGAATTTAAAATTGGTCAACAAATCAAAGTCTATTTATCAGAAGTTAATTCTGCAACAAGCGGACCACAACTTCACATTTCAAGAAGTGAACCTGGTTTCTTAAAAAGATTATTCGAAGAAGAAATCCCAGAAGTTTATAATGGCCAAGTAGTCATTAAAGATATCGCTCGTGAAGCTGGTGAAAGATCTAAAGTTTCTGTTTATTCAACAGATGAAACTCTTGATCCAATCGGTGCATGTATTGGTCAAGCTGGTACAAAAATTAAAAAGATTTGTGATCAATTAAATCATGAAAAGATTGATATTTGTTTATATCATGAATATCCAGGTTTATTAATCGCAGAAGCATTAAAACCTGCAAAAGTAATCGCAGTTAAATTAAACGAAGAAGAAAAATCTGCAGTTGCAATTGTCGAAAATGGTGATTTAAGAGTTGCAATTGGTAAACGTGGTATCAATGTTGTTTTAGCTGTTAAATTAACAAACTGGAAGATTGATATTAAAGAACAAGATGTCGCAATCGCTGAAGGTATTGTTGGTGAAGATTTAAATGACATGACAATTAAAGAACATGAATTACTCTTACAAAAACAAAGAGATGAAATCTTTAAACAAATCGCTGAAGAAAAACAAATTACTCCAGTTGAAGAAAAAGTTGAAGTTGAAGCTGAAACTGAAACAACAGTCGCTGAACCTGAAACACAAGAAACTCCTGCTAGTGAAGAAACAAAAGTTGATGTTGATGAAATTGTTCTTCCTACAAAAGAAGAAATTAAAGCTGAAGAAAAACCAGTTGAAGAAGAACCAAAAGTTGTTTATAACCCAGTTAAGATGCAACCTACAACTTCATTAAGCGATCTTGAAAAACAAATTGAAGAAGAAAAGAAGAAAAAATCTTCTCAAGCTCCTGCAAAGAAGAAATTCAAGAAAGATGATGAAGAAGAAGTCAAACCTCAACCAAAGAAACAAAAACCACAAGAAGAAAAGAAAAATCAAGACAACTATATGTCTATTTACACTGACGAAGAACTTGAAGAATTTGATGCAGAAGACGAGGAAGAAGATATGTACGATGAAGATATCGATTCCTACGATGAATATGATAAATATTACGAGGATAATTAATCTTCATGGTTAAAAAAATCCCAATGAGAAAATGTGTCGTTACTAACGAACTTTGCCCAAAGAAAGATCTTTTAAGGGTCGTAAGAGACCCTGAAGGAAAAGTCTTCTTTGATTATTCAGGTAGAGCTAATGGTCATGGCGCATATATAAAGTGCGATGAAGAAGTTATTAAACTTGCAATGAAAAAAGGCACTTTAGCAAAAGTATTAGAATGTGAAATTCCTGCTGAAGTCTATCAAAGACTTTTACAAGAAGCTTCTAATGCATCCAAAAATTAAAACAATGATTGGATTTGCTCTAAGAGCGAGAAAAATATCCTTTGGAGAAAGCGTGCTAGCTCGTAAAGGAAAAGTTAAACTCGCTCTTGTAGCAACTAATGCATCGGAAAACACATCTAAGAAATATCTTGATAAATTATCATATAATCAAATTCGATATAAAGTTTATGGAAGTAAAGAAGAACTTGGACAATGTGTGAATAAAAACGATGTGTGTTTATTAGGAATCGAGGATCCTAATATTGCAAAAGAAATTATTAATTTAATGAAGGAGGAAAATTGATATATGGCAAAAAATACAAAACCAAATAAAGGCAATAACCGTCTTTCAAATGGACCAAAATATGATCCAAATCACAAAAAGAATGCACCTGTTAACAAAGTTAATGGGGGAGTGTTTGTTTATACTGGCTCAATCACAGTTAATGAACTTGCAACTAAACTTGGTTTAAATGCTTCTGATATCATTAAATATTTATTTTTAAATAAAAAATTAATGGTAACTATTAACTCTCAACTCGATGATGAAGTTATTGGTGAATTATGTTTAAACTATGGTTATGATTTCAAAAAAGAAAAGTTAGTCGAAGAAGAAAACTTTGAAGAACTTGAAATTATTGATGAAGAAAAAGACCTAGAGGAAAGACCTCCTGTAGTAGTTATTATGGGACATGTTGACCATGGTAAAACTACTTTGATTGATACAATTAGAAATTCCAATATTGCTGGAGGAGAAGCAGGGGCTATTACTCAAGCAATTGGTGCTTATCAAAAAGAAATTAATGGTAAGAAAATTACTTTCTTAGATACTCCAGGACATGAAGCTTTTACAGCGATGAGAGCGCGTGGAGCTAAGATGACTGATATTGCAATTATTGTTGTCGCGGCAGATGATGGTGTTATGCCTCAAACAAAAGAAGCTATCGACCATGCTAAAGCAGCAGGTGTTACAATTATTGTCGCAATTAATAAGATTGATAAACCAACCGCAAATATTGAAAAAGTTACTCAAGAATTAATCGAATGCGGTTTAATTCCTGAAGAATACGGCGGAGATACAATCTTCAAACAAATTTCTGCTAAAAAGAATATCGGTATTGATGAATTACTCGAAACTATTTTAGTTGTTGCAGAATTAAAAGAATTAAAAGCTAACCCATCTAGATATGCTTTAGGTACTGTTATTGAAGCATCATTAGATAAAAATGAAGGTGCAAAAGCTACTATTCTTATCCAAAATGGTACATTAAATACAGGTGACTCAGTTGTCGTCGGTACAGCTTATTGTAAAGTAAGAAAGATGGTTAACGAATATAAGAAAGTTGTTAAAACAGCAACTCCTTCTACTCCAGTTGTTATTACTGGCTTAGATGAAGTACCACATGCTGGAGACAACTTCATGGCTTATCCTGATGATAAAGTTGCAAAAGATATTGCTGATAAACGTAAATTAAGTGCTAAAAACAAAGAATTAAAAGCAAGTAGTGCAATGACTCTTGATGATTTATATTCTCAAGTCGCTGCTGGTGAAGTTAAAACAATTAACATCATCTTAAGAGCGGATGTTCAAGGCTCTGTTGAAGCTATTAATGCATCTTTACAAAAATTAAATAATGATGAAGTTAAAGTCAATGTCATTAGAGCGACTGCAGGGGCTATTACTTTAAGTGATGTTCTTCTTGCAAGTGCTTCAAAAGCAATTATCTATGGTTTCAATGTTAGACCAGATGCATTAGTTAGAGCTAAGGCAGAAGAAGAAAAAGTTGAAATCAGATTACATACAATCATTTATGCTTTAATTGAAGAAATTGAAGGCGTTATGAAAGGTATGAGAAAACCAATCGAACAAGAAGTTGTCTTAGGACAAGCTGAAGTAAGACAAATCTTTAAAGCAAGTAAGATTGGTACTATTGCTGGTAGCTATGTTACTGAAGGTGAATTAAAAAGAGATTGTTCTGTTCGTTTAATTAGAGATGGAATTGTTGTTTTCACTGGTAAACTTGGCTCTTTACGTAGATTCAAAGATGATGTAGCGAAAGTTGCAACAGGATTTGAATGTGCATTTACAATTGAAAACTACAATGATATTAAAGAAGGCGATGTTGTTGAAGCTTATGAAATTCGTCAAGTTGCACCTAAGGAGTAGTTATGCAAAAGAATGTAAATAGAAAACAAAGAGTTGCAGCAAGCATTGGTAAATATATTTCAGATATTATCTTATTTGAAATGAAAAAAGAAATTTTCAAATTAGTTTCTGTTAACCAAGTTGATGTAACAAATGATTATTCATATGCAAAAGTATATGTATCACATTTAGACCCTAAAAAAGTAAATGAAGCAGTTGATGCTTTAAATGCTTCTAAAGGTATCATCCGTTCTTCTTTAGCCAAAAAACTCGACATTTATAAAGTACCTGAATTAATTTTTATTAAAGACGATACTTATGAAAAAGGCGAAAAGATTGAATCAATCATTCGCGAATTAAAAAAAGAAGAAAAATAATCTTAAGCTAGAAGTTGAATCTTCTAGCTTTTTTCTTAGGATTTAAACAAATATTGTATTATAATATCCATTAAGAAAAGAAGGTAAATTATGAGCTATATTGAAGTAAAAGATGTTTGTAAAACTTATATCCAAGGTGAAGTGGTCACTAAAGCCCTTGATCATATTAATTTTGAAGTCGAAAAAGGTGAACTAGTCATTGTTTTAGGTCATTCAGGATCTGGCAAAACTACATGTTTAAATATGTTAGGTGGCATGGATAATGTCACAAGTGGATGTATTATTGTCGATGGAGTCGATATTACTAAATTAAAACCTCGCGATTTAATTAAATATCGTCGTAATGATATAGGCTTTGTATTCCAATTTTATAATTTAGTTCAAAATTTAACGGCTTTAGAAAATGTCGAATTAGCGATTCAATTATGTAAAGATTCTTTATCTCCAGAAGAAGTATTAAAAAGTGTTGGCTTAGGTGAAAGATTAAATAACTTTCCGGCTCAACTTTCTGGTGGTGAACAACAAAGAGTTGCAATTGCTAGAGCGATTGCAAAAAATCCAAAATTATTACTTTGTGATGAACCAACTGGTGCATTAGATTATAAAACAGGTAAACAAATTCTTTCTTTATTACAAGTTCAAGCAAGAGAAAATAATACAACTGTTATCATTATTACTCATAATTCCGCTCTCGCTCCAATGGGTGATAAAGTAATCCATATTAAAAATGGTCAAATTGAAGATATTTCTATCAATGTTGAACCAACGAAAGTCGAGGATATTGAATGGTAAAAAAGAATCGTTTGTTATCCACCTCTTTAAGAGAAATTAAAAATAATTTTCCAACTTTTTTATCACTTTTGATAATGTCTTTTTTAGGTGCATTTGTTTTTTCTGGCTTAAAAGCTACTACACCGGCTATGACTAATACTTTAAATCGATATTTAAATGAGAATAATTATTATGATATTTCCTTAGTTTCTAGTATTGGTTTTGATAAAGAGGATATCGATTCATTAAAAGATATTGAAGGAATTAAAGAATATATTCCAAGTAAAATATTAGACACAACTTTTAAAACTGATACTGATTATGTTATTAGATTCCATCAAATAAATAATGATATTAATAAAATAACAACAACTTATGATGTATCTACTTTGAAAAATGATGAAATATTGGTCGATTATACCTTCTTTAATAAAACTAATTATAAAATTGGTGATAGTATTACTATTTCTAATTCTTCATTGAGTTGTTCTACTTTTAAAATAGTAGGAAGTGTTAAATCTAGTTTATATTTTTCTAATGTTGAAGTAGGTGGAGGATATGGCAAAACTAATGTAGGAACTGGAACTATTAATTTTATTGCCTATGTTAATGAAGATGTCATAACTACTTCTTATTATTCTAATATTTATATTAAAATAGATGGAACAGAAAACTTATTTACCAATTCAAGTGAATATGAAGAAAAAGTTAATAACGTAATAGAAGATATAAAACTAATAGATGAAAATTTATTATTAAATCGTAAAGTTACTTTAGATAAACAATTAAAACAAGGTGAAATGGTATATGATATCATCACTAAAAATGGTTATAGTGATGAAGCGGCAGCTTCTTTATTAAAACCATTAGGATATAATTCTATAAAAGAATTAAAAGAAGCATTATCTTCCGGTCGAATATTATTAAATAATGCTTCAATTACACATAATACAAGATTATCAGATTCCACTTATAGTGGCTATTTAGATAACATGGAATCAATGACAAAATTAAGTTATGTTTTCCCACTTGTTTTCTATGCAGTGGCAATATTGGTATCATTAGTATCAATGAATCGAATGGTTGAAGATGATCGACAATTAATTGGTACATTTAAATCATTAGGATTTAATAATAAACATATCTTATTTAAATATATGTTATTTGCGACATTAGCCACCTTAACTGGTGGATTAATCGGTGTAGGACTTGGAGTTGTGATACTACCTTCATTAATTAATAACATTTATAAATTATTATATAGTATTCCTTTCTTTGATTTGACTTTAAATATTGGGCCTTCATTATTAGGTTTAGGTATTTCTTTAATATGTATATTAGGTACTACTTTATATACAGTATTTAAAGAATTAAAAGAAAAACCAGCTAATTTAATGAGACCTAAAACTCCTAAAGCAGGAAGAACAATTTTACTTGAAAGAATTACTCCATTATGGAAAAAGATTAAATTTTCTAATAAAGTTTCAATTAGAAATATCTTCAGATATAAAAAAAGAGTATTAGTAACAATCTTTGGAGTAGCAGGTTGTACTGCTTTAATGCTATGTGGCTTTGGTATTAGAGATTCAGTCACAAATATCCCATCTGCACAATTTCAAAAAGTCCAAACTTTTGATGCTTCTATCTATGTTAATAAATGTGATGAAGATAAATTAAATGAAATATTAAATCGTCAAGAAATAAAATCATATTCTAAATCTTCTTATATAACTGGTTCATTAAATGATATGGATATAACCATTAATGTCTTTGATACTAACTATCAACAATTTTATCATTTCTATGATAATGATGATGGTAGTAATGTTTCTTTACAAGATGATGAAGTTATTGTCAGTGAAAAATTAGCCAGTATCTTAAAATTAAAAGTTAATGATGTTATTAACTTTAAAGACAATGATAATTTTACTTATACATATAAAATAACTGCAATAGTAGAAAATTATGTACGTCATTATATTTATATGAATGAAAAAACTTACTTTGATGCAACAGGTAAGAAAAATGATATTAACATTGTCTATACTTCATTATCTAATATGAGCCAAGAAGAGAAAAATTCTTTTTCTCAATCATTATTAGAAAATGATGAAATATTAAATGTTAGTTTTATCCAAGAACAAATTGACTCAATTGATAACATGCTAGGATCTTTAAATAGTGTTGTCTATATCTTAGTTATATTATCAATGATGTTATCTTTTATTGTTTTATATAATTTATCCAATATTAATATTCATGAAAGAAAAAGAGAAATTGCTACTTTAAAAGTTTTAGGCTTTTATCCTCGAGAAGTAGATAATTATATTAATAAAGAAAATATTATATTAACAATTATCGGTATTGTACTTGGATTAGTGGCAGGATATTTTTTAACCAACATTGTTGTTTCAACGATTGAAATATCATATGTTAGATTTATTCATGAGATTAATTGGTATAGTTTTGTTTTCTCTGGAGCATTAGCTTTCTTATTTACTTTAGCAGTTAACTTAATTACTCATTTTACTTTAAAAAGAATTAATATGATTGATTCATTAAAGAGTGTTGAATAATTTATAAGCATTTATTCTTATATATAATATATAGGATTAAGTGCTTTTTTTCTTTGGATAAACTTTTTTTAAAATAATGAAAAAAGTTCTTGCAATATACATATATTATATGTTTTAATATTTGAGTTGCTGCAAGAAAGCAGTGAACAAAAAAATTAAATTGAATAAATAATTTCAAAAAGTTAAAATTGTTGTTGACATGCTTAACTGATAGTGATATTATTTAAACACATCAGCGCGTCTTGATGAGAATCAAGTGCTGAATCTGATCTTTGAAAACTAAGCAGAAATAAACAAACAACAACGTCAATTTTTT
>CAVJGK010000052.1:0-10294 GCA_963648895.1 Lachnospiraceae bacterium
GTCTCTTGTTTTTATTTTCCTAAATGATAGAATATAAGCAAAAGGAGATATAAAAAAATGGCAAAAAAGAAAACTTCAAGAAAAAGCGTAAAAGGTTTTATTAAGTTCTTACCTTTATGCTTAATGCTACTCGCTGCAGCAGTTATCGGTATGGGCTTCCTACCAGCAGTAAGTTATACTGCAGGCAATTCAACAACAACTTACTCAATGTATCAATTAGGATTTGGAGCGACTTTAGCTTCCGCTTCTGGTTTTGGTCTTTCTGGAAAATTAGCAATCGGATTCAATATTTGGATTGTACTTGCTTTATTCCTTCCAGTTGTAGGTGCAGTTATTTCATTATTCGTTAAAGGAAAACTCGGTGGAGCTATTTCAACTGTCTTATTCTTATATAGTTCAGTTATGGTATGGTTTGTTCTTTTATTAAATGGAGTAACAGCATCTAATTCAATAACTAAAGATATATTTACATCATTCTCTGACGCAGGCTATGGCTTAGGCGTTGGAACAATCTTATCAGGTGTATTTGCAATTCTTGGTACTTTAGTTTCAGCTTTCTATACAATCGAAGCTTAATCACTTATAAACGCCTGTTACAAGGCGTTTTTATTATGCTTTATTTAAGTTTCAAGGCATTAAATAATATAAATATTATTTTATGTTAAAAAAAACTATTGTTTTAAGTTGTTAAATGATAGAATATACTAGCAAAAGGAGTTATATATATGGAAAATAACAACAAAGTATCAAAAATTATTAAACTTTGCTTAATAGTTCTTTCTATTGCAATTATAGGTTTAGGCGCTCTTCCAGCAATCGGAGGAAGCAATTATGTAAATATGTACACATGTGCATTCGGTGGTTCTTTATCAGGTGATAACCCATTAAAATTAACTGCTTGTTTTAATTTCTGGATTGTACTTAGTTTATTCTTACCTTTAGTTGGTGCATTAATTTCATTCTTAGTAAAAGGAAAATTTGGTGGTTTTGTCTGCTTAATTTGTTTCTTATACACTGCAATCTTTACATGGTTTACACCAATGGTCGCAGGTTATGTCGCAGGTGAATCAACATTACATGAAGGTTGGGCATCTTTCGCTAACGGAGGACTTGCTATTGGTTCAATTACAATCGCAATTGTTGCAATAGTAGGAAGCGTTCTTTCTCTTTATCGTGCATACGAAGCATAATCTAACAATTAACATCTAGGTTACTCTAGATGTTTTATTTTTAATTAAAGTGATTTATTTATATGAAAAAAAGAAAAATTTTACCATTATTATTAATATCTGCAACCTTATTTAGTTTTATCTCATGTGGTGTAAATAATGATTCTGACACTAAGGGATCATATTCTTACGTTGTAGATAAGAAAGAAGATAAGGATATTAAAGGTGCTTCAGGCACTCAATATGCTAGTGTTTCTATCCCTGTTTCTTATTTTAATGATACTGAAATACCTTATGTATCATTAGATGTTATTGTTTCATTTTTGAATCAAATATATGATTCAGAACTTTTTAGCATTGAAAATATTGGTAATAAACAATTTAAAATTACCAATACTTTATACAATGAATCAGCGATCATCAATTATAAAGCAAAAACTATTACATTTAGTGATGTTTATTTATTTCAAAATTATACTAAAAGCGATAAAGGAACAATCATTACAGTTTTAAACTCTACTTCATCAGGTAAAAAAGATCCTTTCTTAAAAGTGGATTCATCCACTTATAATAAAGGAACTTCCACAACAATTGATTTAAACTCTTATGAAAATATTGCCTTACCTTATGTAGATAATACAGGTTATATACCATTTTGTACTGCATTTGATGTTTTATTCAATAAGCTTAGTACCAAACTAACTATTATTAATGAACAATTATTTGTCATTAATTCATCCACTGAAATTAAGTCAAATAATTTAACTTATTATGGTAGAAAATATTATAATGCTGCAAGCGATGTAGCTTTAAGCCAAGAAGAATTAAATTTTAACTACGATGAAACATGTTTAATGTTAGATTATTTCTATGGTTTAAAAGATATTATCAATGTTAAATATTATGATACCTTCTTCAAAGAAAATAATTTAAAAGAAAAGATGTTAAAATCTTCAAAAGATTTTGATACTGCATATAAAGCATTTGTAGAACATTATATTAAAGACTTCCATTCATCTTTCCAATTATCTTCTCCTTATTCTGGTGATTTTACTCCAGAAATAGAAGAAAATAGTTATCTGGAAGATTATACAACTCAATATCGTGCTTTAACAAATTTACGTTATAACACCATGAATCCTAAAAAAGATTATTCATTTGTTATTCCTCCTTATCAAGTAGTTGATGATACTGCGATAATTACCTTTGATCAATTCACTATGGCAACGAGTAATGCTGCATCAAAAGACATAGTTGATAATGAATATTTAAACAATGATATAACTTATACAAGTAGATTAATCGCTTATGCATTAGATAAGATCAATGACAATGCCAACATTAAAAATGTTGTATTAGATTTATCTTGTAATATCGGTGGATCCTTAGATATTGGAATTGACGTTATCAGCGCATTTATAGGCTATTGTGACCTTTCTATCAAAAATACGACTAATAATTCAACAATGACTACTAGATACACTGCAGATAGTAATTTAGACGGTGTTATTGATGAAAAAGACCATTTAAAAGATAGTATTAATAAATATGTCATTGGTTCATCTTTATCTTTTTCTTGTGGTAATTATGTTCCATGTGTATTAAAACAAGCCGGTGTAAAAATAATTGGTCAAACAACAGGTGGAGGAACTTGTTCAGTAAGTAATAATATCTCTCCTATTGGTACTTATTATGGATATTCATCTTCTTATCAATTATGCACATTTAAAGATGGTATTTATTCTCATGTTAACGATGGAGCAAAAGCTGATATTGAAGTTACTGACTTTTCTTCTTTATATAATAGAACTTCATTAGTTAATAAAATTCATCAAATTCAACAAGCTTAAAAAAGCCACCTTCGGGTGGTTTTAATTTGTTTTGATAATTTAATCAGATATGAAAAAAAGAAGGCTTACAAAGCCTTCTAATGGTCATTAATTAAATTAGTTTCTATCCTTCATGTGAGGGAATAATAATACTTCTCTAATAGATGTTTGTTCAGTGATGAACATAACAAGTCTATCAATACCAATACCGATACCTCCACAAGGTGGCATACCATATTCAAGAGCTTCAACGAAGTCAACATCCATTTCGTTAGCTTCATCATTACCTAATTCTTTTTCTTTTAATTGTTCTAAGAATCTTTCTTTTTGATCGATAGGATCATTTAATTCAGTATAAGCATTCGCGAATTCATGTCCCCCGATATAAAGTTCAAATCTTTCAACAAAGCGAGGATCTTTTGGATCTTTCTTTGTTAAAGGAGAAATTTCAATTGGGTGTCCACATAAGAATGTTGGTTGAATTAATTTTTCTTCACAGAATTTTTCAAAGAATGCATTGATGATATGACCAACTGTAAAGTGTTTTTCAACTTCTACACCGTGTTCTTTAGCGATTTGAGTAGCTTCTTCTAATGTATAGTTATTGTTTTTGAAATCAACACCTGTTTCTTCTTTAATCATGTCACACATTGTAACTTTCTTAAATGGTTTAGAAACATCAATCTTTTCACCTTCAGGATTAAAGATGTTCATTAATTCAGTTTTACCAGCAACCTTAGTTGCGCATTCTCTAATAACGCCTTCTGCAATTTCCATCATTGAATCAAGATTACCATAAGCTTGGTATAATTCAACTGTTGTAAATTCTGGGTTATGAGTTAAGTCCATACCTTCATTACGGAATAAACGGCCAATTTCATAGACTTTTTCAAGTCCTCCGACAATTAAACGTTTAAGTGGTAATTCAGTCGCAATTCTTAAATAGAAATCTTTATCTAATGTATTGTGATGAGTGATGAATGGTCTAGCAGTCGCTCCACCTTGAATTGGTGAAAGAACTGGAGTTTCAACTTCAACGAATCCTAATGAATCGAAATAATGTTGAACTGTTCTAATTACTTTTGGTCTAGCCAAAGCAACTTTCTTTGCTTCTTCATTCATGATTAAGTCAACGTATCTTCTTCTATAACGTTCTTCTTTATCTGTTAAACCATGGAATTTTTCCGGTAATGGTCTTAAAGCTTTTGTTAAGTGAGTATATTCTAAACATTTAACTGTTGCGGCACCAGTTTGAGTAAGCATTACTTTACCTTTAACACCGACGATATCACCAATATCTGCCATTTTGAAAAGGTTATAAGTATCTTCACCTACATCGTTAATTGAAATATAAACTTGTTGTTTTCCTTTAACATCTTGTAATGAGAAGAAACTTGCTTTACCCATTTTACGGATGAACATAATTCTACCAGCAATAGAAACATGATAATCCATTGCGTCGATTTCATCATGTAATTTAGCCATGAATGCTTTATGTTCTTCACTCTTATCATTAGGATCAATACTTGTAACACCTAATTCTTTTAATTTTGCTTGTACTTTATCTTGTATATCTTGTGACCAATCTGTTTGATCATATTTTTGACCAAATGGATCGATGCCTAATTCTTTTAATTTTTCTACCTTTTGACGTCTAACTTGTTCTTGGTCTGTTAATTTTTCTTCCATATCTTTACCTCCACGTCCTTCAATATTTTACATAATTTATTATGTATTAACAACTTATAAAAGTGTTTCTTTTTTTAAATCTTCCATTATTTGTAAAAATTCTTGCTTAGATTTCATTTGTGATAATCTTACTTTGAATTTTCTAGATGCAATAATTCCTTTCAAATAATGAGTTGATATGCCTCTAAATTCTTGGCATGCTTTAAATTCACCTTTTAATTTTTCTAACAAATCAAAATGTTGATACATATATTCAATTCTTTCTTGAATTGTAGCATCAGGTAATTTTTCACCTGTTTTTAAATATGTATCTATTTGAGTGATTAACTTAGGATTACCTAAAGCACCTCGGCCCAACATTACCCCATCAGCTTTAGTATATTCCAATACTTTGATTGCATCGTCTAGAGAATTAATATCTCCATTCGCGATAATTGGAATATTAACTGCTTGTTTGGCCAATTTAATTTGTTCGTATTCAGCATGACCTAAATAGAATTCACTACGCGTTCTCCCATGAATCGCGATTAGTGATACTCCAGCTTTTTCTAAAATTTTACATGTATTAACGCAGTTGATTGAATCATTATCCCAACCTAGTCTTATTTTACATGTAACAGGTTTAGATGAAATATCCACAACTGCTTTAATAGCTTCATATAATTCTTCTTCTCTGCCAAGTTTTAACCAAGCAGATCCAGAATTTTCTTTAACTACTTTTGGAACTGGGCAACCTAGATTAATATCTAATATTTCAAAATTACCAATTTCTAAAAGTTTCTTCGCTCCATTGACTAAAGATTCTTTACTACCTCCAAAAAGTTGTACGCTTAATGGGTGTTCTACTTCATTAGTTTGAAGCATATTAATTGTTTCTTTATTGCCATAAATAAGGGCAAAATCTGATACCATCTCACTAACCACTAGTCCACATCCAAATGGTTTCATCATTGTACGATAAGCTAAATTAGTAATCCCTGCCATCGGTGCGAGAATAATATTAGATTCTAAAACAATATTACCTATTTTTAATTTGTCCATAAAAGTTCAAAAAAGAAAGAGGAATTAGTCCTCTTTCTTTGAATCTTCCTTAGATTCTACTTTAGAAGTAGATGAGTCTGTGGATTTGTCTTCTTGAGGTTTTTCTTCACTTGGAGGAACAACATCAAGAGTTTCTTCTACTGTTGGTTCTTTTGGTAAATCATCATCACCTGGGAAGAAGACCTTAGTATCGTTTGAAACAACTCTTGCATCATTAGTTGCATTTGTTGGTTTTGGGCTATCATCTACAGGTTTTGAATAGTCTAAATGTTCTTTTGTAGAATATTCAGGCATGACACCATTTTTTAATAAGTAGTCGATTTCTTCAGCATTAATTGTTTCATTTTCAAGTAATGCTTCAGCGATTAAGATAACTTTATCTTTGTTTTCAGTAATAATCTTAATTGCGTTATTATGAGCTTCTTCGATAATCTTTCTGACTTCTTTATCAACTTCGTTAGCGACTGCGCCAGAGAAGTTTTTAGTTGTAGAAGTATAATCTCTTCCTAAGAAGACATTGCCACCTGCTGTTTCATATTGGATAGGTCCTAAAGAAGACATACCATATTCAACAACCATCGCACGAGCGAGTTTTGTAGCTTGTTCAATATCGTTTGAAGCACCTGTAGATACATCTTCGAAGAATACTTCTTCAGAAGCTCTACCGCCTAAATAACCAGTAATACGAGCAATTAATTCGCCTTTTGTAAGTAAGAATCTATCATCTTCTGGTGAAGATAATACATATCCACCTGCCATACCACGAGGAACGATTGTAACTTTTTGAACCTTATCAGATTCAGGGAGTAATAAACCAATAATTGCATGTCCTGCTTCATGGTAAGCGACTGTTTTTCTTTCTAAGTCAGTTAAATGTTTAGATTTCTTTGCAGGTCCTGCAATTCTTCTATCGATAGCTTCATCAATTTCTTTAATTGAGATAGTATCTTTTTTCATTCTAACTGCTAAGATTGCTGCATCGTTTAAGATAGATGCTAAATCTGCGCCAGAGAAACCAACAGTTCTTTTTGCAACGCGTGCCCAATCAACTGTGTTATCAAATTTCTTGTTACGTGCGTGAACTTTTAAGATTGCTTCTCTACCTGTTTTATCAGGTAAGCCAACTGTGATTTGACGATCGAAACGACCAGCACGAGTTAAAGCTGGGTCAAGAACGTCACTTCTGTTAGTCGCAGCAATAACGATAATACCAATGTTGTCTTGGAAACCATCCATTTCAACAAGTAATTGGTTAAGAGTTTGTTCTCTTTCATCATTGCCGCCGCCTAAGCCTGCGCCTCTTTGTCTACCAACTGCATCAATTTCATCAATGAAGATTAAACATGGGGCAGTTTGTTTTGCTTTTTTGAACATATCTCTAACTCTACCAGCACCAACACCGACGAACATTTCAACGAAGTCAGAACCACTGATTGAGTAGAATGGAACTTTTGCTTCACCTGCAACTGCTTTTGCAAGTAAAGTCTTACCTGTACCTGGAGGACCAACTAATAATAAACCTTTTGGTAATTTAGCGCCTGCAAGTGCATATTTTTGAGGATTCTTTAAGTAATCAACAAGTTCCTTCATTTCTTCTTTTTCTTCATCACAACCTGCAACATCATCGAATCTAACACTGGAATTATCTTCTCTTCTAGCTCTAGATTTATTGAAATCCATTGCTTGGTTATTTGATTTAGAAATACCAGTACTCATTTTGCTAAATAAGTAAATTAATAATCCGATTCCGATTAATCCCATTGCAATAGTTGGGAAATAATCACTCCAGAAGTTTTTAGCGTTAGGATCACTAACTGTAAAAATATTGTTGTTATAGTAAACAGAATCTTTTGCATAACCGTTGAGGTTTAATACATCGCCTTCTTGAACAACTCTATTTTGAGTAATATATCTTAATACTTCAGTATTGAAGGAAGATGGAGCTAAGTTAACACTGAAAGAGAATGCTTGAGCAGAATCTGTAACTGTACCTCTTGAAGTACCACTTACTGTGATGTAATTACCATTGTTCCATTGTACGATCAAGCTTGTAACATTATCAGTCCAAAGAGCTGATGCTTTAGCGCTTGCTTCAATATCTGCAGAACCATCGTTATCTGAGTCTACATCATGAATAAGTTCATAAGCTGTATAGTTTTTAGAACTACCAGTATTTCTACCAAGGATTAAAGTAACACCAACAATAATCGCTAAAATAATTAAATATGGAGCGACATAACTGATCCAGGATAATTTCTTTTTGTTGTTATTCATAAAATTATTCTATGCCTCCTTTTTTTAAAACTATAAATAATATAATTATTTAACGTCTAGACTATTTTATCACAAACTTTAATTTAGTTGCTATATCTTTTTGTCTAGAACTCTTAAATAATGGAATATATACTATTACGCCTTTATTATCCGTCACAACAGGATAATGCTTACGTGATATATATGGTATCTTCTCATCGATTAAAATTCGGTTAACTTTCTTTATTTGTTCACCAATCTTTACTTCATCGCCTTCTTTTACATTTCTAAATGTAAGAGGATATGAATCTTTTGTTATTTTTAAAAACGAAGTATCGATAGAAAAATCACATGAGAATTCTTTTGTATCTAATTTACCAGGTTTTTCAAGCGTATAAGAATAATCATATTCTTCATCTACTTTTCTAATGGTGAAATAATCATATTCTTTAGAAAAATAATATTCATCGTTCAATCGAGCTTGGCTACTTGCCTTAGAACAGAATAATATTCTATTAAATTCATTGATACGATAATATGAAATTTTGTTGATTAAACTAGGTATTTTATTAACAATCATGTTAAAGATAATAACTTGTCTTTGGAACTCATTTAAGAATAAAAATTCATTAATATTGATTTTTTCTTGAGTGAGATATTTTTCAATTTTCTTTAGTTTTTCTTGATAATATTCATTATCTTTATTCATTTGTTTTAAAAGTTCTTGTTTTTCTTCATAAGACATATCTTTTAGATAATGATTTCTAATTCTATTTCTTAAATGAACGTCCATTAAATTGGTAACATCAATTGAATAAGGAATATTATTATCATCACAATATTTGACTAATTCTTCTTTAGTTGAATTTAACAAAGGACGATAAACAGTAACGCCAAAAATATTAGTTTCTTCTTTTAATCCAAAATAAGAAACAATACTACCTCTTTGCTTTTGCATCAAATATGTTTCTAATGCATCATCAAAGTGGTGAGCGATAAACACGCCGTCAGCATGATATTTAGAATATACTTCTTTAAAGAATAAATATCTTTCTTCTCTTGCCCATGCTTCAAAATTACCTTTTACTTCATCATATGAACAAGAATGAACTTCAAATTTAATATTATTTTTTTCACAGAAAGACTTAACTAACACTTCTTCTTTGTTAGATTCATTTCTAGTATGATAATTACAATGGCAAACAATTAGATTTAATTTTTCTTTAATTAATAAGTCCAATAAAGCCATTGAATCAGGTCCACCAGAGACGCCGATTAAATAAGTTTTAGATAAATCATAATTTTTAATGTTCAACATATCTCCCACCATTATTTTTTAATATGTTACTATTTTAGTAAATAAAATTAAAGTTTTATATTAATTTTTTAATAACAAAATTTAATCTGTAAGAATATTAATTGGAACAATAAAAACATCATCTTTTTTATAAGCATCTCCACAAGCGGTAATAATCATTTTAAATGTTGGAAGATGTTGATTAGAATTAATGATTTTATTTTCTAACAATTTTAAATTTTTAATGCCCTCTTCTATTAAATCTTCGCCACCTAATTTAATTTCAATTAAAGCATAATCACCATTTTTTAAATGTAATACTGCATCACATTCTAAACCATTATGATCTCGATAGTGTCTTAATTCACCTTTTAATACTTGTGAATAAACACTGAGTTCTTTAACAACAAAATCTTCAAAGAATAATCCAAAAGTTTTAGGATCATTAATCAAATCATTTGGAGATATTCCTAAAGAATATGCCGCGATAGAAGTATCAATAAAATGTCTAGTTGGAGTTGTAACAACCGCGGTTTTACTTCTAAAATTAGGATTCCAACCTTCAACATCTTTAATAATATATAAATCTCTTAAAGCTTCTACATATGAATCAAATGTATCAGAATCAATATTTCTATCATCGTGTTCATTTACATCTTCAATCATTGTTTTTCTTCTTGCTTCAGTAGAAATATTTCTTGCATATGATCTTAAAATCATTTCAAAAATCTTTGGTTTTTTATTTCTAAATTTATTATTTTTAGAATTTTCAAAGCCAAATAAATTTTGACAATAATTTGATGTAATTCTTAGTGATTTATTTCTATCATCATTTAATGATAAAGGCCAGCCACCTCGACAAATATAAAAGGCAGTATCGAATAAAGAATAGTCTTCATTTGTATAAAATAGAGTTTCCTGTTTTTTAAATAATTTATCTAATGATACTATTTTCTTTGATTCATTAGTTTCAGATAAAGTCATTGGATACATAGGAATGGTAACAATTCTACCAG
>CAVJGK010000053.1:0-9871 GCA_963648895.1 Lachnospiraceae bacterium
GACAGTTTTTCCATCACCAAATTTAATATTATTAACCCATTCAGTTTCATAATTCTTGCCACGTATTGCTACTGCAAGAAGAGTTTTATTATTCACTTTCTTTTGTCCAATAATAATACCGAGAGAAGTTGAAGTAGGTTTAGAATTATATCCATCGTTGGCATATATAGAACTAAAGCCATAATTTTTTAAAAAATTTTCTGCATTTATAAAGCGGAAATCATAACCATCATCGGCTGTTTCGCCATTGAATGCCGCCATAGAAAGGGCCATAGAACAAGTTGATAAAGAAGGATTATATTCACTACCCTCATTATCAAAATAACTATCTTCATAATAAGCTTCAGCAGAATAAGTATTGGTCATACCTTCAGCATATTTAAATTCATATTTATTAGAATTATTACCGCATGAAGTAAGAATACTACAGGAGATTAAAACTAAAGATATACTCTTTTTCAATTTCATATAGTTCAATCTCCTTTCGTCAATAAAATTATTTTAATGAGAATAGACAAATATTAAAAGTATTTTTCAAATAAAAATGATTTAACTCTTCTTTTTATTCGAATTTTAATTATAATATTTATATTATAACGAAAGGAAGAGCCTTATATGGAATATAAAATGTCTTATAACGAATATTTATATAATAAGCGTTTAGAATTAAAGATGTCTAGAAAAGCTTTTGCTAAGTTTTTAAATATTCCTCATTTATTTTATCACTATTATGAAATAGGTTATGTTAAACCATCTAAATGGGCAATTAAAAGAATATCTAAAGCTTTAAATATTGATTTTTCTATCTATATGGAAGGTATATCTTCCTATCCTTTGGAACTTCCTGAACAAGAATCACGCTTCCAAAAATGGTATCGTCATTTATTATCTAAAAAAGCTACTAAATATATAATTTTAATATCGATATTATTTTCTAGCCTTCTAACCTTCTATGGTTTTAATAATTACGCTTATACAATGGCCCATGCTGATGAATATTATTCAGAACGATATGTTAACTTTGTTTCTAAGGTCAGAGAAAAAGGCACTCCAACTTTTTCAATGTTACATGAATTTGAAAGACCAGAAATTCATCATTCTGATTATGATAAATTTGTTTCTATCTCAGCATCAGAAAACAATTATGCACTTAGAAGTTTAAATTGTTATATTAACTACAAAGAAGAAAATTATTCTACTTATTATATAGTTCCAAATTTAGCTTCTCAATCTTTAACCATGTTAAATGTTCAATATGTTGATTATGTAACATTAATTAAATATATTTCTTATTTCACAATTGAAAATGATTCCTTTGTTCTAAATGAGAAAATCACAACAGAATCAAATGAAGAAATTTCTAAAGAAACATATAATGAAGTATCTACTAGAATGAAAGAACATGTCAATGAAGTATATTCCGATTTTACTAACATGATTAAAGAAACAACTGGGATGGATTATTCATTTAAAGAATTATTGATTGAACATGAAAAGGGAGCATCGGCCAATTTATTTTCTGAAGTATCTTCCTTAGGATGTGGATATGTTGGTATTTGCTTAGTTTGTGGTTCCTTATTTTTATATCTATTTTCCATCTTCTTTGGTAAGAATAAATATAAAAGCCAAACCAATGTGATTGAATCTAATACATCTATAAAGGAATATAAAGAGCCTAAGAAAGATATGCGTTTCTATCCTTTTATTCCAGAAACCATCTTTGAAATTGTTGGTATATTCTTAATCTTATTTGGTTCAATTAGAGTTATTTTTAATGTCTATATGATATTTTATAACTCAGGAGTAACCCAGGTTACTTATAATAATGCTTCTAAACAATTATTTATCTATTTCACTGTTGGTATGTTTTTATTATATTTCATCGATTTTGATATCTATATGGAAGATCGAAGAAGTATTAGAAATTTCTTCATGTATGTGTTTGTCTTCTTAGGTTTATATTTAATTGAAGCAACATTGGTAGGTTATTTAACCAAAACTCGTGGAATTACTTCTTTTATTACTAGTTACATCAATGTACCAAATAACTTTGGTACTATCGCTTGTTATTTTGGTATTATGTTCTTTTTATTCTATACACCAGAATTTATTAATACGAAAAAAAGAATATTAGTTCATCGTTTAATGGCCATTATTCCAATTGTATGGATATTAGTTACAACATTCATTCATCTTAATGCCCAAAATCTTGGTATTAAAAATAATATCTGGCTAGATTATTTCTTTACAACTGAAAGACCTCAATTCTCTTTATTATGTATCACCTATTTAGTTGGATTATATTTTATTAGATTATATATTAGTCATAAATATGGCAAAGAAAACGCAAAAAAGATTTTTACTGGCAATAAATATTTCTTTATTAAAAATATCTTAGTATGTGTAATTATTTCTTTAATCGCTTTAGAAGAATATCTAAATAGAAATATCTCTACCAATGTAAGAGGGATTGGTCAATATTATCAAATTATCTACTTAGTACCTTTCTTATTATTCTATCATCCTCATTTAGGTAAAAGATCTAAAATTGTCGATTACTTCACAATGACTTTATATTTGATATTTATCTCAATAGGTTATATAGTCGCGATTATTGCCGTATTAGGTATGCTTATCAATTAGTCCTTGAAAAAGGACTTTTTTAATATAATTGTAACATTTTTTAATTTTTTGTAATTTTTTAATGCTATTTTTAACTAAGTATATTATTATGTAACTATAAAGGTATTTTAGGAGGAAATATTACATTATGAAGAAAAACGAAATAGATTTGAAAATCACAAACGCTTTATTATCTTTAATGGAAGAAAAAGATTATGAATCCATCTCAATTACCGATATTACTAACAAAGCTGGTTTATCAAGAGTTACTTATTATCGTCACTTTGAAACAAAAGATGATATCTTAGTTAAATTCTTTGAAATGAACAAAGCTAAATTCTTAGATCAAGTAAAAGCTAATTCATTAAATGCAACACCAGAATCAAATGAAATTGTTATTCTATCTTTATTCTTATTTTTCAAAGCTAATATGAAAACTAATAAATGTTTAAGAAAAGCACATTTAGATATGAAGATATTAGAATTCTTATCCAATGATTTTTTAAAAACATTACCAGTTCAATTTGATAAATACGTTGCTTATTTTATGGCAGGCGCTTTATTCAATGTCTTAATCAATTGGTTAGACAACGATTGTAAAGATTCAATCGAATTAGTATCTAAACCATTTGTTGATATTCAAAAAGTAGTCGATAAAAGAAGAATCGAAGCACAAAAAAATCCTTCACTTTAATATTGTGAAGGATTTTTGTTTTAATTAATATAGGCTAATTTCACTACCTTTATAAGCGATTTTACCATTTGTTCCATCGACTTCAAATGCAATATAGAAGCTAGATGTTGAAACAGTTGATCCACTTTCTTTATTAGGTTCAATAGTATGAGTAGTAGAATGAGAAACAATATAACTAGATGTTGTAGAAGAACCATTGAAAGTTTCAGAAGAAGATTGATGACTATCAACAAAGTATAAAGCTTTATATTCTTTTGAATCTAATGTTAAGACAAAGTCTGTATTTGCAACATTGTAATTTGCACCTGTATCATTACTAGAACATAACATAATCATATAGACATCTTTAGAACTTGATTCACTTTCTTTAATTGATCTAAAAGTTTTAACATCTGAATAAGAAATTTTAATTCCACTTTCATTTGTTGAAGAACAAGATGTGAATAATGTTGAGATCGCTAATAAACATAATGTAGATTTTAAAAATTTGTTCATCTTTTTTCCTTTCTTTTAACGTCTTCATTTTAGCACTTTGAATTAAGAAAACAAATATATATCGGATAAATTTAAAATGTGATATTATTGTCTTGCTTAGGAGAATAAATTTATGAAAAGAAGTATATTTTTTGATTTAGATGGAACTTTATGGGATGCGATTGACCAAATCAAAGAAAGTTGGAATCAAACAATGGTAGAAATGAATCAACCTTTTAGATTCTCTTTTGAAATGATTAAATCAACTATGGGATTAACTCCAAAAGAAACTTTACCTATTACTTTCCCAGGATTAGAAGAAGAAAAAGCAATGGAATTATTTCAATCTTGTGTTAAAGGTGAAATTAAATTTTTAGCTTCAAAGCCAGGAACTTTATATCCTAATGAAGAAAAAGTATTAAGTGAATTAATGAAAGATTATTCTTTATATATTGTTTCAAACTGCGATAAAGGTTATATTGAAAATTATCTTTCTTCTTGTCATATGGATAAATATTTTAAAGGTAAATTATGCGCCGGTGATCTAGGTTTAGAAAAATGGCAAAACATCATGCATTTACAAAAACAAGAAGGAATTGACGAAGTAATCTATGTTGGAGATACTTTAAAAGACAAAATAGAATCAACAAAAGCTGGTGTAAAATTCATCCATGCCGCATATGGTTTTGGCGTAATTCAAGATGATCAATATAAAATAAATTCATTAGATGAACTACCTTCTTTGGCCAAAAAATTATTCGAAATTAAATAGTAAAAAACTTGTAAATAATCTAGCCTAAAAAATTTGGGGCTAGATTTTTTTTTGAAATCATATACAATAATATTAAGGAGATTTTTATTTATATGGATAATCAAGTTCAAGAACAAACTCCATTAAAGCTTAACTATAAAAGAACTTTCATTATAGGTTTTGCTTTTTTTGGTATCCTCTTACTATGGCAAGTATATGATTCATGGTGCCCTACATTTTTAACAGAACTATTTAAAAATGCATTTGGATCTGCGAATGAAAAAGAAGTTCAATATCTTGTTGGTATTATGATGGCTTTAGATAATCTAGCCGCATTAATCTTACTTCCAATATTTGGTAAATTATCAGATAAAACTCACACTCGAATTGGTAAAAGAATGCCTTATATTTTAGTAGGTACAGTTGTAAGCGCCATTGCATTTCCTTTTATCCCTGTATTATTTCATTATAATAATTTAGTTGGAACTATCATTATGATGGGCATTGTCGTTTGCTTTATGATGATGTATCGTAATCCTGCCGTTGCTTTAATGCCAGATATGACTCCAAAGCCATTACGATCTAAAGCAAATGGTATCATCAATATCATGGGTTATATTGGTGGAGCATGCGCAACGATAGTTGGTATTTTCTTTGTCTTAAGTCAATATTTAGGTAAAAAAGTAACATGGCAAACTAACAATATCTGGGCGATTGAAATTCCTTTCTTACTCGCTTCAGTATTAATGGTTATTTCAGTATTAGTCTTATTTTTCAACATTAAAGAAAATAAAATTGAAGAAGAAATGAAAGATGAATTAGCTCGTGGTGAAGAATTAGCCGCGGTTGAAAATAAAATCGAAGATGACAAACCAATGTCTAAAGCAAATAAGAAAATGCTTATTTTCATCTTAATCGCTGAATTCTTCTGGTTTATGGCCGATAATGGTATTTCCACTTTCATGGGTAATTATACTATTTATTATTTAGGTGCAAGTACTTCTTCAAATATGATTAACACTATTGTCGGAGGTATTGGTTCGGTTATTGGTTTCGCTTTAGGTGGTCATGTAGCAGAAAAAATCGGTCGTAAATGGACAGTAACTACAGGTATTATTTTATCTTTATGTGCCTATTTATTTTGGAGTATTGCCACTTTCACTTTCTTAAAAGATGCCGCACATGGTGGTTCATTCCCATTTATTATTTACATCATTTGGTTTATTAAAGGTTTAGGTATGTCTTTAGTACATGTCAATTCCTTCCCAATGGTTGTTGAATTATGTTCTTCTAAAAAGATTGGCGCTTTCACTGGTTATTATTATGCTTCTAGTATGGCTAGCCAAACTATCACACCAGTTGCTTTAGGTTTATTAATGTTAGTTGATGGTTTTGATTTTAGTATCTTACCAATCTATGCAAGTGCATGTTTATTTGTTGCATTTATCTTCTTTATCTTTGTTAAAAATGTTAAAGTTAATAAAGTAAAGATTTCTAAAGGTTTAGAAGCTTTTGATCAAGAGGATTAATATGAAAAAAGAAGAAATTAAAAAATCATTAGATCCACGTTTCTTTTTAGGCATTTGCCACCGTGGTTATCACAATAAAAACGATATAGAAAACGGAATAAAAGCTTTTCAAAACGCTATTGACAATGATATGGCTATTGAATTAGATGTTCATTTGACAAAAGACAATAAATTAATTGTTATTCATGATTCATCATTAAAACGTGTTACAGGTAAAGAAGGAATTGTTGAAAATTTGACTATTGCTCAACTTCAAAACGATTATAAATTAAATAATGGTGAAACTATTCCTACCCTTCAAGAAGTTCTTTCATTAATAAATGAAAAAGTACCATTAGTAATTGAATTAAAGGTTTATAAAAATAATTACAAACCTTTAGCTAGTAGATTAAAAGAAGAATTAAAAGATATTAAAGATAAATCAAAATATATGTTAATCTCTTTTGATCCTCGCGCATTATTACCATTTAAAAAATTTGGTATTGTTAGACAATTATTAGTCGCACACGATAACAAGCATGAATATGTTTATATGTTTAGAAATTTATTTGAAGGCGTTGATTTAGAATACACTTTCTTAAATATGAAAAAAATTCAAAGATATTCTAAAAAACATATAGTCAACATTTGGACAGTTGAAGATAAAGGTATTGTTACTTCTTCTTTACCATATGTTGATACTCTTACATTCCAAAATATTGATTGTAACTTTGTTAGAGATCAATTAAAAAAATAATTAAATAAGATTTGTTTAATTTGGGCATGATACCTATATTGATTAGGTGTTGTGCCCATTTTTTGTAATCTATAATTATTGTAGTTAAAAATATATTCTTCAATTTTATTTTTTAATCCTTGTTCATTATTGTTAGTTTTAACTCTTTAGCATATTTTGCTTTTCTTCCCATAAAAAAACTTCCAAAGTAGAGCCATAATAATTTAGAGGTCAATCCCGTTGGGGATTTATCATATCTATTAATTATTTTGTTTGTCTACTTTGGAAGTATCATGCTAGATTTAACAACTAAGCCTTTTATTTATTTAAATCCTTTAATCATTAATCTATAAATAAAACGGACTTTAAAATAGCTTATTCAATACTTGCTTGAGGGAATGATTTATCCACTAATGCAAAGTTTTTAAATTCTTTAATATCTTCATCACTTATTTCTAAGCCTAAATGAATGAAGTCTTCAATAGTTCCATATTGATCAATAATGCCATCAATATAGCCTTGTAAATAACTTCTATCAACAGTATAAATGCCATATATTTTCTTCATTGCTTTAAAGCTTTTTTCTTTAATTAAAGCATGGAATGCCATCTTTTTCGCTTTTGATTTAACAAAGCGATTAGTGATTAAATAATCATCAAAAATAGTATCTATATCAAAATCTAAGATAGTTAATAAAATAAGAGTAACAATACCTGTTCTATCTTTACCTTCAGAACAATGATATAAACTAGCTCCATCACGATTAGCCATAATTCTTTTAATGACAGTCTTTAATTGAGTAATAGAATATTCTTCTACTGCCATATCTTTATATAGCTTATCTAATTGAGGACGAGATGTACTTTTCTTTTCTTCTGCTTGTTTTTTATCATCATTTTCATGAGTAATACCTCTTACTTTCTTTGCAAGAAGTGGGATATTATCATATCGAGCGAAAGTAACATATAGATCTGGTTTTTGTCTTGCTTCAACTGGATTTCTTAAATCGATGATATAAGAAAGTTTATAGACATCTTTTAATTTTCTTGCTTCATTAGGAGTAATTTCATTTAATTTACTGGAACGAAGAATTAAATTTTGTTTGATATGTAAACCATTTTTATTATTGAGATAACTAAGATCTCTAAAATTTGTAATATTTGGAAATTCAGCGCTCATACTATTTCTCAATAACAATCATCTTAAAATCATCATCACAATGTTCTTCTAATACGCAGATTAAATCTTCCAATCCAGGATAATTTAATTCGCGATATAATCTTTCTTGATCTTTGCAATAATTCTTTTGAATGATTATTTTCCCATTCATTAATTGATCATATATTTCTTTTTCATCAAATAAATTGTGATCGCTTAAATAGAAGCCTAATTTTTGTTTGATATCATGGTTAATGTTTCTACCAAGTCTTAAATCAAGGCCTTCTTTTGAGTTTTCATAAAATTTATTGTCAGGTTTTTCGATTAATTGATGACTTAAAGCCATATCAAATAATGTGCCTTCAAATAATGAATAATATTGAGGCATATCCCATTTGATATGTTCTTTCTTTAATAGTCCCTTTTTTAAATATATATCCATAAATACCTCCTTACTAGCCCCAAATTCTCATTTGACGTTCTACTCCGTCAATGACAATCTTGGTGTTAAGCCATTCAGAATCTTTTAACTTTGTATAATTGTTGGAACAATATAATCCTACACCTTTATTGGAGCATGATACAACAACATTGCCATTCATTGCTTTAAATCCATCTGTAGAAATATAATTTCCTCCGATTGCAACACCTGTTGTATCGGATTTTCCATTTCCTTTATCTTTCGCAGTTTCTATTGTATAAGTATTATAAATAGAAGTTACATATACTCTATCTGTATATTTTGCGATTCTTGAAATGAATTGTTGAGTTGGGAATTGATTATCGATAATACCAGTATATTCATTAGTTCCGCAGCAACAAGATACAACGCACATTTTAGGTTTAATAATTTTTAATAAGCATTCATTAGATGAAGTTTTAGATCCATGATGTCCTGCTTTAAATAAATCAACTTCAGGAAGAGTATGTTCTTCATCTGACCCATTATAATATTGAGCCATCCTTTTTTCACCATCTTCTTCTAAATCACCAGTAAACATAAAATTGTATTCTTTTTCAGGAGTAGTATATGTAAACATTGTACAAACAGAATAATTGTTTTCATCACTTCCTGTATTGAAATAATAATAATTATATAAAATAGACATCTTTACATTATCAGATAATTGATATACTCTACTTGCTCCATTTTCATTATTATAACAATCAGAAGCATAATAATGTTTTGTTTTCTTAGAAGCAACAAGTGAATCTCTCAAAGTAACATATTTGCTATAAGCTTGAGTAGTTTTAGTAGTATATTGATTATCAATAATTGTATCAATGGAATAAGAAGATAAAATACCTTTATTACTATTTGTATCAGTAAATCCTTCGATATGGTCTTGATCACCATGGGTTAAAATAACATATTCAATCTTTCCATCTTTAATATATTGATTCATATATTCTTTAGTAGTAACTGTTGAATTTTGTCTAGATCCAGCATCGATAATAATATCATTATCACCAGCTTTAATATAGATAGAATCACCAGCTTTATCATTTCCTAACATCATAAAATGAATTTGGAAATCAGGGAAGATTATATTTTCTGTAACATTTGTTTCTCCATCAAATGAAGTAGAATCAAATGACGATGAATTATTAGAAGTAGATTCAACACTGCTAGATGAAGCTTCACTTTTTGAAGATGATGAAGAAGAACTTGAAGAACTCTCGGAAGAAGGTGGGGTAATACTATTAATAAAATCCCTAACCATGTCACAACTTGTAACACTAGTTAATAAAAAACAAGCAAGTAAAAGTTTAAATCCAATAAATCTCTTCATATTAATCCTCCATTTCTCAAATATTATATTATGAATAAGATAAATATTTCAATTTTTATTATTTATAAATAATAAATAAATCCCATACAAAAAGTGATAACGCTTACTTATCTCCGTCATCACTAAATATACAAT
>CAVJGK010000054.1:0-9714 GCA_963648895.1 Lachnospiraceae bacterium
ATAATATATAGAGAATAAATTGTTTTTTATTAAACATTCCTTCTGGAAGTTTTCTAACTTTCTTGTTCATAAATAGCCTCCGCATATTTTTTATTATACACTCATTAATATTTGTTTAAAACAAAAAACACATTAAAAGGCTACCCGAAGGTAGCCTTGCTAATTAAGTATTAATATGAATTAAGCAACTGTCCAAGTATCAATGAAATTTAATGAAATTGATTTTGTAGTTTTGTCAAATGTCCATTTCTTTTCAAGATCTAATTGGAGGTTATGAGAATAGAAATTTTCACTTTGTAAATCACTTGCCTCATAAACATTAACTGAGTAATTTGAGTTAGCTTCTTCAAATGGTGCATAACAAGCTTCAACAATAGATAAAGATTGAACGCTTGAATATCTACCAACAATGTTAGAGCAATTCTTTTGTGATGTTTCAACTCTTTCTAAGGAAGAACCATAGTATAATTCACCTGTGAATGCACAATATAAAACTTTCATTGTACCTGCAGAATTTTGGTGAGCACCAATAATACCGCCGACATATGTAGCACCTTTAACAATAGCTTTAGAATAAACATTTGTGATATTTAAAACTTCATTTTCTCTTTCACCATATCTACCAACAACTGAACCTGCATAGTTAGAAGAACCTGCATCGATTGTTGCATCGACATAAATATTAGAGATATTTGTTGTACCATATGTGCCACTTGAAGCTTGAATCATACCAACAATACCACCGCAGTCTGCTGTTCCACCGATTACTTTGTCAGCATCATTGATTAATGAAACTTGATCAATATTGACTTCATAACCATTCTTTTCAACGATTTGAGCAATTAATGCACCATTTCTACCGCTACCACCAGTAGCAATAACATTTCTTAATTGAATGTTATAGAAATCACCTCTTTCAGCTTGTGCAACAATACCTGCTCTTTGTACGGAAGAAGCATTTGCAAATGTTAAATTTTCAAATACAACATTTTCAATTGTACCACCAGACATCTTGTTAAATAATGAAGCGCCATTCTTTGCAGAAGCAATAGTAGCGTTATAAATCTTATGTCCTTTACCGTTTAATAAACCTTTTAATGTGTAATCATTACCAGTCCATGTAGTTGATGATAAGTCAATATCGGCGTCTAATGTATAAATCTTTGTAGATTCATTACTTGTTGCAAATGCTTTAAATTCTGTTGCATTTGTAATAGAAACTGTTGTAATTTCTTTTTCATAAACTTTGCTTGTAACAACACCATTAGCGTTTGTTAATACATAATAGATATGATATCCTTCGTTATTTGTATTTTCAAAAGAGTAAGCGAGAGAATCATCTCTAAATGTATAACCTTTACCATGTTCTTTAACATAGTCTCCAGTAATATCTGTGATTGCTTCTTTAGAAGATAAAGAATAGATTGAACCTGTAACGTTTGTTAAGTTACCTTCAACTTGATAACCAGTTTTATTAACAATAACTTGTGATTCATTCTTTTCAAAATCAACACTTGCATTCTTACTTGCAACATATACATAGAATGTTAATGATGCAGTTTTTGAATTTAATGTAGCAGTTTTTGTAATCTTATAAACACCAGCTTTTGATGTTGTAAAGTCTGCAATTTCATGATAAGTTGCATTCTTATCTGTTGCATATTCTACTTTAGTTTTTAAAGTATATGAACTTGATGGTAATAATTTACCATTGTAATCGGAACCATCTTCAATTTGAACTTCTGGTAAAGTATAAGCTTGGTATTGATCAACGATAATACGTGATTTTTCTAATCCTGTAACTTTCATTTCACCTAGTTCTGGTGCAGCAGCTTTTACTTTAACACTGAATGTTTGTGAAATTGTTTCTCCATAATAAACTAATGTAGCAGTTAATGTAACATCAGTATCTTCTGCAGGTCTATTAACAATCGCTCTTACTGCTTCTGAATTTGATCTAGAATCATTATATGTAGAACCAATTTTAATAATTGAAGTATCAGAAGATTTCCAAGCTACGTTACAACCCATAATCTTTGTTAATAAGTTGAAATCTTGATATACAGCTTCCTCATCTGTATTTAAATATAAAGCATTTCTTGCAGCCATTAATAGATAGTCTTTTGCATCTTTTGCGCCAGAAACTTCTACATATGGATGAGTATAGTCATTATATGAACTACCTGATAATGAAGCACCAATTTTATGTTCATCACCAAATAATTTAGTTTGATCTTTAATCTTTAAGATGTCGCCCATGTTGATAGAGCCATCTGCATTTCTTAAAGTTGCATCAACATTTGTATTATCCTTACCAGTAATATTATAAGAATATGAAGTTATTTTTCCTGTTGTATCTGTTTCCCAAGTGATTGGTAATTTTTCAAATACATCACTTGCAACTACAGAAGTAGTTTTACTACCCTTTTTAGCTTCTACATAACTTGATCCATCTGTATAAGCGTCAAATTTATATGCATTACCGGAAGCATCATCAAAGAAAGAATATTCTACTGAACCTCTATAAGCATCCGATGATAAAGAAGAACCACCATTTTTAACTGATAAAACATTTTTGAAGTTGTTATAGCTTCCTTCACTTCTTGCCATATCGATGTTAGAAGATTTACTATCTCCATCAAGAGAGCCAACAATGATATTACCAAAGTTAGCGCTATTTTTATCATCATCGATAACTGCAGCATTGTTATAAGAAGTTACATTTTCAATCGATAAGACTCCAGGGTTTGAGTTATCACCAACACCATGTAATCTATTGTTGAATGAAAGACAGTTAAACATCTTAACATCGCCTCTCATTGTCGATCCACCTAATTTAAATCCAATACCATCACCATCTCTAGTCATGTAAGATTCTGTTTCAACTTCATCAAATGCTTTATTATATTTTTCAAATCTTTCGTTATTTTCTTTTTGTGTATTTAATAAATAACCATTTTCGAAAGATACGCAGTTATATAATGTAATACAACCAATGTCACCTGAATCTGTTTTTGCGAATAAATCCCAACCATCATCAGAGTTTCTATAAGCGATACATGAATCGAATACGTTACCATAACCAACTGTTAATTTAGCAGCGAAACCATCAGCGTTTTCACCATATGTTTCATTATCATAGTTGTTATATGATGTACAATTTTGAATTAAGTTGTAACTTGGCCAATCAGCGATATCAGATTGTTCTGAATTATCACGGCCTAATTGTAAACCAGAGTCACGGTTATTGTAGAATTCGCAATTAGAAATAGTATTGTAGTTACCTGAAACATACATACCATTATCACCAGCACCGCATACATCAATGCCATCCCAAATGATATGATCTCCTGCGATAGTAACACCACGGTTATTGGAATTAAATGACATACTTGAGAAATCAAGTTTGACAGTTCCTTCACCTTTAATAGTTAATGTTTTTTCAAATGAACCAGATGAAGTAATTTTGATTCTATCAGTATCACCTAATTTATATGTACCGGCTTTAACAATAACAATATCACCAGGTTTTAAAACATCAGCTGAATTTAATAATGTAACAATATCATAAGGTTTTGCTTCACTACCATCACCTGTTGAACTACCGTTAGTAGCGACATAATAAGTAGTAGAAGTTTCAGCATTGACCTTATTTCCATTTGTAACAATAGTTGGTTTAGTTTCTGCAGTAGCTTTAGAAGTATTACCTGTAGAGAAAGAAGTAATAGTTAATGCAGATAATAATAAAATTGATCCTTGTAAAAATAATCTTTTTTTCATAAATCTATCCTTCCTTTCTATTCAAAATCAATGCTAATAGCGAAGATATTACTACCTTTACTATTTACAGTATCAACTGTTTCACCATCTAGCATAATAAAACTACCAACATAATATGTTCCTTTAGTAAATGTATATTCTAAAGTTACAATTGTTTTATCACAAGTAGTTGCTGCAACTGTTTCGTATTTAATTAAATTTGCATCTGCTAATTCAGTTGATGAGAAGAAACCAACACATCTCTTAACATCATAAGATGAAGATGCACTAGCAAATTTAACTTTAACAGTCGCTTTTTCTCCTTCGGCAAGTGTTGAGAAATCTAATTTAATATTGTTATCAGCACTTAATTTTTTAGCAAGTTGCCATGCTTTAGAATAAGGATCAGCACCCTTATCTTTTGCTACAGCACCATAGAATGTAATAAATTCACCTAACTGTACATCATTTACTGTAGTATCTTTTACAAACGCTGGATCATATTCTGAAATATTATATGATTCAGCAGTTCTTACAGTTTTGTTTTCAACAGTTGTTGTTATATCGATGTAATAAATATTTGCACTATTATCAAATGCTAAATAATATGTTCCTGCTTTTTCTACTTCAAATGTTGTTTTTATAAGAGTATTATTAGTTTTTTCACTTGTTGTTAATGCAGTACCTTCACTATTAAGAATAGATGCAGCAACTGTTTTACTTGAGCTAGTACTACTAAAATATAAATCAATAACACTTGCTCCAGATAAATTAAGTTTAACTAATCTTTGAGTTAGACCACTAGTAGCTCCTCCTGTTTGTAACATATTAGTAGGAGTAACAATTGTTCCATCAGTTAATGTAACTTGTTTACCTTGGGCTTTAACTACAGAAGTTTTACCAGTAATATATTTCATAACACTATCAGTAGTATTACCATCTTTATCAACAGTTTGTAAATCTAAATCAGTAGTAAAGTTAGTTCCAACAGTTACACCTGTAATTGAATCAGGATTAAATCTATAAACATAAGTTGTTGTTGCGGCACTAGAACTTGTAATAGTATATGTAACACTAGTAGTTTTTGTTACTTTTTCATCTAATGGGTTTGTTTCTTCATATGTTACAGTTGCAGTTTTATTTTCTCCTGCAGTAGATGTATCAATATCAATAGTTACATCTTCAGAAGTTAATTCTTTTGTTGTACCATTCGCATATGTTGCTACATAAGTCCAAGTAGAAGAAATAACATCTTTACCTTGTTCTTGAGTGAATGTACCTACATCAGTTTTAACTGCGATACTTTGTACATCATTAATAACATAAACTAAAGCAAAGTTACTTACTGTAAAATTCTTGTTATCTCTAGTTAAAGTTGTTTTAACCCATACTTGATATACACCTTGTTCAGATACTGATGTTTCATCTAATTTAGTTCCATCTTTATAATATGAAACTTCATATTTTGAAGCATCAAGAGCAGTTGTTGCTAAACTACCATCTGCAAGAACTTCTTTAACAACTAATTTACTTGCGACAGAAGATAAATCTGCACTTGTAGAAGTTGAAGATAATTCAATTTTTTCATCATCATCTTCTAAAGAAACATCAATACCGATTTGTCCATCATATTCATCGACGACTGATACTTCATATTCTCCATATCTAATTGCTTTTTCAAATGTGTAAGAAATAGAAATTGTATAAGTACCAACTTCATCTTTGTTATATTTAGATGAATCAATAACAACTCCTGTTGCATATATTGATACTTTTTCATAATAGATACCATCTTCTCCTTCGGTTGAATATCCCGCTCTTAAGATTAAACCATCGGAGGAAAATGCTTCACCTTTATTAAATTTAACTTTTGCATAGTTAGTATCTACAACGAGTTTTTCTAACATCACCTTTTTTTCAGTAGTAGATGTTTGACTACTTGAATTTGAATCTGAAGTTTGGCTTGATGGAGGTGTTGAATCACTATTACTACTTGAGGAGGAATTTTCACGTTTACCACACGAAACCGTGGAAGTTCCAAGTACACTTGCAATCAAAGCTAAACCACATAAAACTTTTAAATTATTTTTCATAGTTTTTTTGTTTTTCCTTTCATGAAATCTATATTAGCACTAATTGTAAGGGCTTTCAAGTACTTGTATACATGTTTTTGATAAATTTTTATCTATATAAAAATGACTGCCTATTTTAGACAGCCATTAAATTATAATTTTCTTAAGATTTCTTTTTTCTCTTCAGGTATATCTTTTATTTGTAAATCAGGCTTTGCGAGGAAATAACCTTGAACATAATCTACACCTAATCCTTTAACTAATTTTAATTCTTCGATTGTTTCAACAGATTCTGCAACAATCTTAATTTTGTTTACTGAACAATAAGAAATAATTGATTTAGCTAAACGTTGTTTGTTTTTATCTTTATCAATATTTCTAATTAAAGAACCTTCAATTTTAACTAAACTTGGATCAAATGATAAAATCATACCAATGTTATTATAACCAGTACCATAATCATCAATCGCATATTTAATATTATACTTGCTTAAGAAGTTTATCTTCTTATTAATAACTTCGCTTTGACCAAAGTCTTCTTCGATTAATTCGATGACAAATTGAGAGAAATAATCTTTATATTTATTTTCAAATTCTTCTAAATCGACATCAGATAATACTTGAGAAGAAATCGAATTGATAAATAATTTCTTTTCACACTTGGAATTAACAAACTTTTCACTCGCATTGAAGAATGTCAATTTTTCAATATCATAAAGTCTGTTAAACTTTTTCGCGGCATTTAATAATTTCTCTGGATTAAAGCCAGGAAGAGTTGGTCTCATTAAAGCTTCATAACCTAAAACATCACCTGTATGAATATCAACAATTGGTTGGTAAGCATAATCGATTAATTGATAATTAATAATGCGGTTTAAATCTTCATACATGACATTTTCATTTTCGTATTTTTTAAGTGACTCATTGTCAAAATATCTAACTTTGTTCTTACCTTCATTTTTTGCATTATACATTGCATAATCGGCACGTTTAAGCATTTCTTCATAAGTGATATTTGCGCATTTTTGGCAAACACCAACGCTTAAAGAAATATAAATTTGTTTAGTTCTTGATAAGACGTATTCTTCTTTAATCTTTTCTAATTGATTAACAATAGAATTTTCTTTAGAGATATCATCATAACCATAAACAAAGATGAGAAATTCATCACCAGAAACATGGCAAGTAAGAACATTATCATTTAAAACTTCAAGATGTTTTAAAAATTGACCAACCTTTTTTAAATATTCATCACCAAAATCATGACCATATTGATCGTTTAATAATTTTAAATTATCAACATCGATCATAAATAAAGAAGCGTTATCACATTCATTAAATAATGGTTTAACTTTATCAACAAATCCTCTTCTATTTAATAATCCGGTTAATACATCATAATCTCTTTCATGAAGGATTCTTTCTTTTTCAACATATTCTTTTGTTAAATCAGTTAAAGTAGCCATTACTCCATCAACTTGAGAAACAATCTTTAATTGTAAATAATAGGTCGATTGGATAAAGAAAGTAATTTCACCAGATGATTTTAAAATCTCTTCATCGATATTTTTATAAGTAGAAGATATAATCTTTGATTTTAATTTTCTAATTTTATATATAAATGCATAACCATTTAATTCTTCATTATCATAAGGAAGACCTAACATATCAAAGAATTGTTTAGAGACATTTACTTTATCTTCTTTTTTGAAATATTCAAAGAAAGAAATTTTAAAATTAGAATCTTGAATTAAACGATTTAATCGATTGTTTAATGAATCAGTTCTTGCCGAATATTTGTTAATTTCTTCAAGTAAGTTATCAACTTCTAAAATGTTTGTTTTAGGTAAGTTTAAAACATTTAATTCATTTAAATTGCTAGAAACTTTTACAATAGGACGAGAAATTAAATAGGCAATTAAAACATAAAGTAAGATAATGACTAAGAAAGAAATTGCAAATATTAAGATAATTACTTTACTTGTGCTATATGAAATATTAAATAAGTTGTTTTTAGAAACAACACCGACAAAATACCAACTTTCATCAACAACCCCTTCTCCATCATAAACATCGATTTGTTCTTCATAAAGGAATAATGTTTCATCATTATAAGTAAATTCTTTTAAATCAGGATAAGAAGATTGACTTAAAGTTATATCTTTTAAATTTGGTAAAACAACATAAGAATTAAATCCTTCATCGTATTCACCATTAACTTTTCTAATAAAAGAAAAAGCAATGTGTTGTTCGCTAGAATTAAGTTTGCCAATGCATGTTTTTAAATATGATTCAGTAATACCAATACCAAATACTCCCAAACATTGATTGTTGATATAAAAAGGAAGAGAATAAGTTAATACTTTAGTATTATAAATATTTGATAAAGAAGACCAATAACCTAAGAATGTTCTTCCATTAGTTTTAGATCCTTCAATCTTACCATAAGAAATTGCATTATTATAAAAATCTATATTGCCAATATCACTAAATTTATTACTATCAACATGAGTATCAATGCTAAAACCTTCGTTAGAATATTCTCTCCAAGTATCATATGGGGCATATAAAACATCAATTTCATTATTTGATGATTGATTAGGATTTTTATTTCTTAAATAAATTAAGTTTTTATCTGCACTGTCGTTATTAATTACTATATAAGCATCGTTAACATGGTTATCTTTAATTAAATCAGGAATCAATTCTGCAATGGCTGTTAAATAAGCTTTTGATTCTTGTTCATCATTAATAATATCATCTACTTTTAAAGAATTATTACTCATATAGGAAGTAGTTGATTCATATAAATTTTCATAGAAAACATCAAATTTACTCCATGAATTAGATATTAAAGTTTCAAGATAGTTTTTCCTAATATTAACATCAGATTCAAAACTATTAATGGATGAATTATTAATCGTATTTTGGATGACGCTAAAATAAAGTAATGCTGTAATAACAATACTTTGAACTAACGTAACTAGAATAATCGGCATAACTATTCTAGCGGTGATACTTTTACATCTATTTTTTAAACTTGCCCACATATTTCTACCTATTTTTGAATTTCTTGAAACCAACTTTCAAATTTTTCATCTGTAGTATATTCTTCTACTACGCTTTGATAATCTTCACCTGCATTAATTGCGTTTAAAACTTCATTTCTTGCATTAGAACAATAAGAAATTAAACTATTTTTTAATTTATTTCTAAAAGAAGTTCCTCCTTCTCCTGCAATATTTGTATACATAGTTGCTTCAGAAATGGTCTTTTTTGCAATTTTGAAAGTCTTTTTATAATTGATATTAGTTTGAGATTCAATAAATTCATCATTAAAACCATCTTTAGTCGCAGGGAAATAACCTGATGTTCCGCAGAAAGATTCTATATTAGTTTTTTCTGTTAACCATTTTAAAAAACTTGTGGCAGCTTTTTCTTGGTCTTTATCTGATTTAGTAATACAAAATCCTGCCCCTTGGCTGACTGCATAATCACTACCACTATCAAATTTAGGAGCCTTCATTACTTCTAATTCAATATCATATTTATTATCTTCAGAAAGAGTTACTTGTGAAGGGAAATAAGAAGCTGAAGAAGTTGAACCAACAAAACAAAGAATATCACCAGTTTTAAGATCATAACTTCTAAAACCAGTGCCGGCATAAAAATATCCTTTTACATAAGGAACATAATATGCATCCCATAATTTTTTAAATACTTCTTTGTTATAATTAATTCCATAATTACCTTCAGAATCATAATGTAAAATATCAATGCCTAATTGTTTAGCCATGATGACAAAATAATTATCCATAGAATCTCTTCCAAAGAAGGCTTTAGAAGTCTTTTGATAATATTTTTCTGCGACGTAAGTAATACC
>CAVJGK010000055.1:0-9668 GCA_963648895.1 Lachnospiraceae bacterium
TTACAGAAGAAAAACAAAACGAAAGACTTTTAAGATTAATTAGAAACTATGAATATAAAACTAAGATTTTATTAAAAGAATCTAATTCATTATTAAAAGATGTTATTTGTGATTATCCTAAGAACTATTTTAAAGGTAAACAATATTTATTTGACATTGTATTTAATGATGAAATAATAGGTAAAGTTATTTTATTTAACAAATATAAAAATAAGATGAATATCTTTATAATATTAGAAGATAAACATTACTTAAATAAAGGAATGAGTGAAACTCTTTTATCTAAAAGTTATAAATTAGCATTAGATAAATTTAATATAAATTCTTTAGTGGCTATTATTAATAGAGATGATGAAAAAAGTATTACTATCTTTAAAAAGAATAAATATGAATATCTTAAAGAAGATGATAAGTTTGTTTATCTAGAAAATAAATATTAATTTTCAATAAAAAATAATGTAATATATTAATATATCTGTTTTAGAAACGGAGGAAATAACCATGAGATTTAGCGTAAGTATATATAACATTAAATGGGGCGAACCTACATTAGGAAAAATTGAATATTATTGCTCCACCTGCGGGGATAATATTTCTAACCAAGAAGGATTTGATTCAAAATTAGAATCCTGGGATTGTTTAGTATGTGGTGCCCATTATGAATTAGAGGAAGTAGAAGAAATAAAAGAAACAAAACTTCCAGATAAAGCAACTGCGGATTTATATTGCGATAGAGAAAATCTTGTCAAATCTATTAGAGATTATTTAGAAACTGAATATCCTAATGAAGTTCAAACATTTGATTACGATGTTTTATCCACCGATGAAGAAGATGGTGAAAACGAAGAAGAGGATGAACTAGAAGAAGAACAAGAATCTGAAGATGATTCAGAAGAATAAGTCTATTTAGGAGGCTATGCCTCCTTTTAAATTAGCTTTTAATAGTTATAATTCCCTAAAACATACCCAAAAACATTAATTTTAGGGAATTATAAGTTTACTTTTTTGCTGCAATCACATATTATATAATTAGATAATTCCCTAAAACACACATAAAAGTATTAATTTTAGGGAATTATAAGGAGAACTTTATGGAAATTGTTGGAAGAATTGAAGAGAAAAAAGTATTAAAATCGTGTTTATCATCATCAAAACCAGAATTTATTGTCATTTATGGTAGAAGAAGAATTGGTAAAACATATTTAATAAAAGAATTTTTTAACCAAAAGTTTTCTTTTTATATAAGCGGCGTTAATAAAGGATCCAATAATATTCAATTAAAAAACTTTTCTAATGCTTTAAAAGAGTATGGATATGAAGGAGAAACTAAAATTAAAGACTGGTTAGATGCTTTTAATTGCTTAAAAAAACTTTTGAAGCAAGATAATGTTTATAAAGAAGAATCTTCTAATAAGAAAATAGTCTTTTTAGATGAATTACCATGGCTAGATGCAAAAAGAAGTGATTTTAAAGCAGCTTTAGATTTATTTTGGAATACCTTTGGTTCCACACAAAAAGATCTTATCTTGATTGTATGTGGCTCTGCAACATCTTGGATTATGAAGAACATGGTTAAAGATAATGGAGGATTTTATAATAGATTAACTAGAAAAATACATCTTTTACCATTTACTTTAAAAGAATGTAAAGCTTATTCTGATTATTTAAAATTAAATTATACTAATAAGCAAGTGGTTGATTGCTATATGGTATTTGGTGGGATTCCATATTATTGGGAATTATTAAATAGAGAATTATCTTTAGCCCAAAATATTGATTATTTATGCTTTAAAGAAAATGGTCAATTACATGATGAATATTATGCTTTATTTAAATCATTATTTTCATTAAAGGGAAAACATAGAGAAATAATAGAAGCATTGATGAAATCTAATGAAGGATTACAAAGAAAACAACTTTCAGCTATATCTAAAATTGGCGATGGAAAAAGTTTAACAACCGCTTTAGAAGAATTATGCGAATGTGGATTTATTAGAAGCTATGACAATTATAATACTTCAAAAAATGGTAAATTCTTTCAATTAATAGATCCATTTATCTTATTTTCAAAAACATTTATAATTTCTAATAAATTTGATAGTTGGATGTCTTTTATTAATACGCCTTCATATTATTCATGGACTGGACATGCTTTTGAAATTGTTTGCTTAAATAATATAGATTCTATTAAAAAGGTGTTAGGAATAAGTGGAGTCTTAACAAAAGAATATTCTTGGAAGAGTAAAACTTCTACTCCAGGGGCTCAAATAGATCTATTAATCCAAAGAAAAGATAATGTTATAAATGTTTGTGAAATGAAATATTCTTTAGGGGATTATTCAATAAGTAAAGAATACGAACTAAATTTAAAAAATAAACTTCAATGTTTTTATTCAGAAGTTCATCCTAAAGAACAATTAGTTTTAACTTTTATCACATCTAATGGATTAAAAGAAAATGAATATTCTAATATTGTAGTATCAAAAATAGAAATTGATGAACTATTTAATTAATTTATAATTCCCTAAAACTTACCTAAAAACATCGATTTTAGGGAAATATAAAAAGAAATGGAATGATTGTTCCATCTCTTTTTATTTTGAGTAGTATGCATTTTTTAATAAATCTACGTTGTTTAAATTTGCATTGATATTTTTTGCTTCACATAATCTTTTTATAACTAAAGTATTATCTAAAGAATGGTAAGATTCATATAACATATATAATTCTTCTGGCTTAATATTTTTATATAGTACTGTTAAAGGAATATTGGTAGAAAGTGTAAAATATTCCATAATATAACCAATCCATGCCATAACATATGAAGGATAGATATCTTTTCCTCTAGATAATTTTTTTTCTTTCTTTATTAGATCATAGGCTAAAGTGATATCCATTGATTCTAATATAAATGACTTATTTGATATGGTTTTAGAAACATTTGAATAAACAAATGCTTTAATAAATACTTTGGAAGAACATTCTTTTAACTTGGTAGAATATTCAAATAAATCAGAAACAAATCTACAAGAAAATAATTCATTGTCATCTAATTCTTTTATCATAATATTTCCTCAATATATTTACCTTTACCAGCATATTCTCTTAATGCTATTTTGACTTTATTCTTACCTATTTCATTTTCTTTTAATCGATATGATTGATAATCTTTTCGCTCACTAGAACAATAATAACATCTTTCTAACATTGTAAGATTGTCATTAATAATTTTATCGTTTAACAATACATATTGTAATCCTAATCTATTCGCGCTTAATGCATTTAAACATTGTAAATTTGTAATTTTGCCATCGATAAAATCATCTAAAATAGTATACATTGTATTATCAGCGATAGGTGCGATGATTACATCAACATCTTTTAAATTATTTAACATTTTATTTAATAACTTAGAATCTTTATATTCATTTAGTTTTCCACGGAAATAGGCAATTAGTATCATCCATTCTTCACATACTTTATATTCTTTAATATTTGCATTATGTTTATTAAAATCGAAAATATAAATTGAAGAATTAGGATATCCAACAATAAAACTAGAAGCTTGAGTTATACTTTCACCTAGATAAAATCCTTTGCCAAAGTCTTTTTTATCTTCACTATAAATAACACTTGGTGCCCCATTTAATTCATTCTTTGCTCCATGGAATAATAATACATGGTTTTCTTTAATAAGAGAGTTATACATTTCTTCTTTTAATCTATTAAGCTTAATACCACTTTCGTATAATTTGTCATACATTTTTTCTAATGATTCATAACTTGGAATGACACTTCCATTTTGCCATCTTGATAATGTCATTCTTGATATTCCAAGATAGGAAGATAATTCAACGTCATTCATTCCTAATACTGTTTTAGAGTAACTAATATCTTTTTTTAAATTAAAAAACATGTAACATCACCTCTAAATAAAGTGTAACATATGTTACAACCTATTTCAAGGAAGATAAAATTTTACTAGTCACTATTTGACAATGGATTTATTGTGAATATAATTTAATTATGAGGGAAAGTTATGGATTATTATGTAGTAAAAAGATGTGACAATTGTAATAGTATTGTTCATAAAAATAGTCGATATTGCAATAAATGTGGAAGTGCTAGATTGAGTGTAACTAGAATTGAAGCAAAAGATCTTAGTAACAATGAAAAAGCATATTTAGATAAATACCAAACAGAAGATAAAGGTTCATTCGCACTTGGTTTTATTCTTGTCTTCTTTTTAAATTTTATTGGGTTAATTATCGCTTTGACAAGTAAAAAAGAAGATACTAAAAATGGCGCTTATGCCGGTTTATTGACAGATGCTATATTAATTTTTATTCTAATGGTAATATTAATCGCACTCTAATTATAAATATCTATCTTAAAAATAATTTATTGTGAATATAATTTGATCAAGAGGAAATATTATGGATTATTATGTTTCTAAGAAAAGATGTGATAAATGTAATAACATCAATGATAAAAATAGCAATTTTTGTAATAAATGTGGAAGTGATGAATTAACTATTGTGAAAATCAAAACTACTAATAAATCAAATAAAAATGTGGGAGAAATTTTCACAAAAAAGTATCAAATGGAAAATAAAGGCTCTTTTGCTGCAGGGTTCTGTCTTGTATTATTTTTACATTTGATTGGAATAATAATCGCTTTAGCAATTAATAAAGAAGATACTAAAAAAGGAGCTTATACTTGTTTATTGATATATGTCGCATTGATTTTAATATTGGTGATATTGGGAGCAATAACATCATGTCTATCTTAAAATAATTTATTGAATAGATACCTTTTTACCTTTATAATTTATGACAGTTAGGAGATAAAACAAAAAATGAAAATTGTATTAATTAATGAAAACTCACAAGCTAGTAAAAATGAATTAGTTTTTAACACTTTAAAGAAAGTAGTAGAACCAAAAGGACATGAAGTATATAACATTGGTATGTTTGGTAGTGAAGATAAATCACTTACCTATGTTCAAAATGGTATTATTGCAGCAGTATTATTAAATTCTGGTGCATGTGACTTTGTTATTACAGGTTGTGGTACAGGTAGTGGCGCAATGCTTGCTTGTAATGCATTCCCAAATGTCAACTGCGGACTTATTGTTGATCCTTCCGATGCTTATATGTTCGCTCAAATCAATGATGGCAATGCTGCAAGTTTCCCATTTGCGAAAGGTTTTGGTTGGGGTGCTGAATTAAACTTAGAATATTGCTTTGAACAATTATTCAAAGGAGAAAAAGGCCAAGGATATCCTGCTGAAAGAAAAGAACCAGAACAAAGAAATAAAAAGATCTTAGATGCAGTCAAAACTAAAACATTTAAACCATTAAAAGAATCTTTATTAGAACTTGATAGAGAATTAGTTCTTACTGCATTAGATAGACCTTCATTTAAAGATTATTTCTTTAAAAATGCAAAAGATGAAGAATTAATTTCTGTTGTAACATCTTTATTAAAATAATGTCAGGAGGCAATGCCTCCTTTTAAAATGTAAACAAATAGGATAGAATAAATATATCTAAGAAATGGAGGAAATAAATATGGTTAATATATTAATATTTGCAGTTTTACAATTGTTCAATGTCATCTTATCAACAATTAAGACAGTTATTCAAATTAAAGGTAATAAAATATCCGCGACTATAGCTAATTCGGTATATTATGCTTTTTATACAGTAGTAGTTATCTTTATGACATCTGATTTTGGTTATGGAGATGTCTTAAATATTGTTATTAAAGTGATAGTTACTTTTGTCAGTAATTTAATTGGTACATATGTTGGTATGAGTATCATGGACAATTTAAGAAAAGATAAATTGTGGAAAATAGAAGCTAGTGTATTAAGTGAATATACTGAAGCTATTCATAATGAATTAAATGATAAACAAGTTAAACATTCATATATTGATCATGTTGGTAAATACTCAATATTTAATATTTATTGTGAAACTAAAGAAGATAGTTCTATCGCTAAAAAGGTATTAAAGGATTTTACTAATGGAACTGTTAAATACTTTGTTAGTGAATCAAAGAGTTTAGAATAATTTGATTATAATCAACCTAATAAGCATCGCATTATGTGATGCTTTTTAATTGTCATAATTATAAAGTTAAAATTAAATTGGATGATAAAATAGTCTTTATTTCAAATTACTAAAATGGTAATATGAAATTATGCAAAGGAGTTATATTATGTCTAATATTAGAAAATTTCATCCAGGTGTATATATTCAAGATTCATTAGAAGCGATGCATATGACAGCAAAAGAATTTTCATCACGTACTGGTATTTCTGAACGTACTTTATCACCAATTATTAATGGTAAAGCTGATATTACTTTTGAAGTTGCTCTTAAACTGGCATTGTATTTTGATTCATCGGTTGATGTATGGACTAATTTACAAAACCAATATAATCTTTACATGTTAGAAGAAAGAAAAACTGAAGAATTAAAAAATGATTGGGAATTAATTAAAGGATATAAAAAATATTTAATGACCAATGACTATATCGCTAAAGAAGATTCAAAAGAAGAAATAATTAATAAATGTAGAAAATTAGTTGGCGTTAATACCTTAAGTTTATTAAATAAAAAAGATTCTTTTGTATGTTTGAAACAACAACATAATGAAGTAGAAAATGATTGTTTTAGTCAAAACTTTTGGATAGCTCTAGCTTTAAATGAAACTAGAAAAAAATCCAATCCACCATTTGATAAGAAAATTTTAAAAGAATCGATACCAGAAATAAAAAAACTTATTACAAAAGAACCAGATATATTTATGAATGAATTAAATATTATATTTTCAAAATGTGGAATATCTTTTGTTATGTTACCTTATCTTCCTAAATCAAATATTTATGGAGCGACAAAATGGCTAAGTAAAGATAAAGTAATGCTTGCAATCTCTAATAGAGGTGGAAAAGCAGATTTATTTTGGTTTACCTTATTTCATGAAATAGCCCATGTTTTAATGGAACATAAAAGAGAAATGCTAATTAATATGAAAGACAATATTGATTCACAAGCAGATGATCTAGCAAAAAATATGATTATTGATAAAAATCAATGGGATACTTTTATTGCTCAAGGAGACTTTAATAAACAAACAATCATATCATTTGCAATAACACAAAATCTACTACCTTGTATTGTATTAGGAAGACTACATAAAGAAAATATTCTTCCATATGGCATATATGATAAAGATTTAAGTATTTCATATTAAATTATTGAGTTAACTATCTATAATAGTTAGCTCTTTTTTTATATTGGGAGAATTCGCGAACGTGGAAAATAATGGTTAAAAGTGTGGCGCAAACGTGATAAAACGTTCTTTGGAACACGGCGCAAACGTGATAAAACAGTCTTGAAAACACGGCGCAAACGTGATAAAACGCCCTCTAAAACACGGCGCAAACGTGATAAAACGGTCTTGAAAACACGGCGCAAACGTGATAAAACACCTTTTGGAACACGGCGCAAACGTGATAAAACCTTATTTTTTGCAATAATTTCATAAGAAAATATTAATGAAATTATTTTAAATAACATAACTTTAGGACTAAAATAAACCTATATTATATTTTTATAGATTTAATTTAATTGTATTAAAATTTTAATAATGGTAGTATATTCAAAAGTAGGAGAAGAAATTAAATGAAAAATAACTTAATTAAAGCATTACTTCTTATAACAACATTAACAGGTGTATTAGTTTCTTGTGGAAATAAAAACGATGATAGTTCTTTAAATAGCAATGATTCTGCTTCAAGTGAAGAACCTTCTTCAGAAGAACAAAAAGAAACTATCAATTTTGGTAAATATCCTCAAGTTAAAGTAAGCGATGAATCTTTAATCGCATCTTTAAATGAAACTGCAGGTACATTACCTACAAGTGAAGATAATCATTCCTGGATTGATTATGGATATTACATTGAAGGTAAAGTATCTTCTTATATGTATTATATTGATATAGATACTAATTCTGATAATCAAATGGATTATCGTGGTGTATATATGAGTATGTATAGACCTCATTCAACAGATCTTACTTCTAGTGATACTAATTCTATCCAAGATGATAATGGATATTTAATTAATACTGTTTATTGGTTTAAATATGAAGATATTACTTGGGATGTAATTTCTAAAGATAGTTCTAAAGCTTTAATTGTAAGTTCTTCAATTATTGACGCTCAAGATTATAACTATCGAGTTGATACTCATAAAGGAGATCAAGATTACCAAGGTAATACAACTGATGAATTCATTAGAGCGAATAACTATATGTATTCACATATTAGAACATGGTTAAATAAGTCTTTCTATCAAACTGCATTTACTTCTTTAGAAAAAGAAAAGATCTTAACAACAACTGTGGATAACTCTATATCTACAACTACAGCAGATTCAACAATAACTGTATGTCAAGATACAAGTGATAAGATATTCTTATTATCATATAAAGATGTATCTAGTTATAAATTAGAAGCAAAAGCTGGTAGTGATTATTCAAAAGCACAAGGATTAGTTGTTAGTAATGTAAATGGTAATTCTTCTTATATCTTACGTTCTCCAACTTCATTCCAAGATCAAAACTATGGTGTTAATAACTATGCTAGTACAATAAATAACTATATCAATAGTACTAAATCAGGAGTTTGTCCTGCTTGCTATATAAGCTTATAGTAATATTAAAGCGAAAGGAATTATTTATGAAAACATGTCAATATAATTCCTACCTTCTAAGTAGGGGGGGGAAGAAATTACCTTTAATCAATAAAACAATAGTAAGAGGTGAATATCATGGTTAAGAAAATGATATTACCTTTAATATGTTTATTTTCAGTGACTGCACTTATAGTAGCGAATTCTTTTGCGTGGTTTACAGATAATAATACTAAAACTCCAACAATTAATGGCTCTACTCCAACTGCTTATTATAAATCAGGTGATGGAAGTAAAGACAATCCATATGTCATTGCTAGACCTGTCCATTTATATAACTTTGCATGGTTACAATATTTAGGTACATATAATGAGGATAAAAATGAAGATGGGGCAATTGACCAAGTATATTTTAAATTAGATGATGAAATCGCAACTGATGATTATGGTAATAAAACACTTGATATGTCAGGATATGTTTTACCTCCATTTGGAGATGAAAATAATCCATTCGTAGGTAATTTTAACGGTAATAATGTTATTATCACTAACTTAACTATTTCTAATAAATTAAGTGATTATGGAAGACATCCTGCATCAGTTACATCTGACACTTTTGATTCACCTCAAGTTATTGGCTTGTTTGGTGTTGTAGGGGCTATAGATTCTAAGACATATGAATATTCTAGCTCTAGTACAACTGAAAAAATAGTATATAATTTATATGCAGAAAATATCACCATTAAAAATGATGTATCTTCAAATAAACAAACTCTAGCAGGCTTACTAGCGGGTTATGTTAACGCTCCTATGCTCAACTGCGGTATTGGACTTGGTATATTTGATTTAGCAAGTGGAACTACAAAATTTGATACATTTAATGGCACAACTATTAAAGGTATATCTGATTATTCATTAATAGGTTCATATAATAGTGATAACTTCTCTTGGGATATACCTTC
>CAVJGK010000056.1:0-9373 GCA_963648895.1 Lachnospiraceae bacterium
ATTTATTAATTATAAATAAAAGATATGAATTAAAAATAATTAAATCATGCTGTAATAAATAACTACCGCACTTTTGTCATTATACCATTTTTTAAACATATATAAAATACTTTATTTTAACTTAAGCATTTAAAAAGCTCCTAACTACGATAATTTTGTAGTTAGAAGCTTAAGTTTATTGTTTATTAGTTTGAACTTCAGTTACTTTTGCAAGTAATGTTTCATATACATCTGGATGATCTTTCAAAAAATCTTTTGCAGCATCTTTACCTTGGCCAACTCTTTCTCCTAAAATTTCATACCAAGAGCCCATCTTTTTAGCGAATCCATATTCTAACGCTAAATCAAGGATTTCGGTATTTTTGGAGAAACCTTCACCAAAGATTAAATCAACCTTACATGCTTTATATGGTGGAGCGACTTTGTTTTTAACAATTTTAACATTGACTTGGTTACCAATAATTGAATCACCAACTTTGATAGCTTCAGCTTTTCTAATATCAATTCTAATTGTTGCATAGAACTTTAACGCTCTACCACCAGTTGTAACTTCAGGGCTACCATAAATAACGCCGACTTTTTCTCTTAATTGGTTAATAAAGATAACAGTACAATTAGATTTGTTTAATACGCCGGCAAGTTTTCTCATCGCTTTAGACATTAATCTTGCATGCGCTCCAACGTTAGAATCTGTCATTTCACCATCTAATTCTGCTTGAGGAACTAAAGCTGCAACTGAGTCAACGACAATAATATCAATTGCCTCACTACGCGCGAGCATTTCAACAATTTCTAAAGCTTGTTCACCATGATCTGGTTGAGAAAGAATTAAATCGTCAGTATTGACTCCTAATTTTTGTGCGTATTTAGGATCAATTGCATGTTCAGCATCGACAAAAGCTGCTCTTCCACCTGCTTTTTGACATTCTGCAATCGCTGATAAAGCTAAAGTAGTTTTACCAGAAGATTCTGGACCATATATTTCAATGATTCTTCCTTTTGGATAGCCTCCAACGCCTAAGGCATTATCAATTAATAATGAGCCTGAATGGATAACATCATATGAAACATCTGGGCGATCACCAAGTTTCATAACCGATCCTTTACCGAAAAGTTTTTCAATATCTTTTAAAGTAGCTTCTAACTTTTCATCTTTTGATTTATCTAGATTTTTTTCACTAGCCATAAATTTTACCTCCTATAAATATATTTAGTAAATTTTCGCAAATAATCCTAAAAAATATTTTCAAAAATAAATTTTATTCCTTCTTGAACGCATTTATTTCTAATTTCTTGTCTATTTCCTTGTAGATGAAGTTCTTTTACAAATTCTTTATCTTTGATTTTTAAACCGATATAAACTAAACCAACTGGTTTATTTTCCATTACTTCTGGTCCTGCATTACCGGTAAAAGATATACAAATATCGCTTGTTAATAATCTTTGTCCATGTCGAGCCATTTCTAAAGCGCACTGACTTGAAACAACCCCATATTGAGAAATAACATCTTTAGAAACATGTACTACTTCTTCTTTGATGCTAGTCCAATAAGTAACTACTCCGCCTTTAAAGATTTTACTAACTCCTGGAACGCTTGTAATACTACTTGCGAATAAACCACCAGTTAATGATTCAATACAAGATAAAGTTAAATTCTTATTTTTTAATAACTCTACAAGTTCTTCCATATTAATCATTGTCCTTAAAGACATTTAAATTCTTAGTAAAATATAAAACTCCTGAGATAAGTGAGAATGCCATTGCAATATAAGCAATAATTGCAGTCATTGAAATAGCCCATGAAGAATCAAAATAACTAAATGGCCAATTGCATAATAAGACAAAGCTTAATGCAACCATTTGAGAAACAGTTTTTGTTTTTCCCCACATATTGGCAGCAAGAACCAAACCTTTAGAAGAAGCAATAAGTCTTAATGCATCGACTAACAAGTCTCTTGCAATCATAACTACTGCAACAAGTGCAGGAACTAATGTAGGATTTTTAATCGCACAGATAATAAATAAAGTATCGACTAATAATTTATCTGCGATTGGATCCATAAATTTGCCATAAGTAGTAACTAAATTATACTTTCTTGCAATATGTCCATCTAAATAATCAGAGAATGATGCGATTAAAAATAAAATAAAACAAATAAAATATATTAAAGAGCAATTTCCAAATAAGATAGGAACATTTACTCCTACTTGTGCCCATGGAAAGAGCAACAAGAAATCAATGATAACAACGCATACCATTCTAAAAGTTGTAATCTTGTTTGGTAAATTCATATTTGCCTCCTAAAAATATTGAGTTTTTGACCCTGTAAGCCATGTTCTGTCGAGGATAATTATTTATCTATGTATTGCTACATGCCAGAACTTATTCGATTCTAAGTTCCAACCTCCCTTACCAAATTTAGGTTTCTCGCTTGAGGGGTTTACCGCGTTCCACTTTATATTTTCATATAAACTACGTCACTGTGGCACTTTATAAGAATAGACCATGTCTTTCGATTTAGGTTTCTTCTCGCCGTTAGATGCTCCCATCTACCTAAAGTTATTTTTTCCTTTAGCACAAACACTACTTTCATCACAGAAAGTGCGAGCATGGACTTTCCTCTAGTAATTTCTTACCAGCAATTATCCAGGTCAAAAGTTTTATTTATTTAATTGTCGAAGGATCAACACCGAGTTTAAATAATGCTTGTTCTAATAAAGAGATACGTTTTAATAAATCGATATTAGATAAAGATGCGGATTCATTATCTTTAATGCCTCCGAGTTTTTCATTTAGAACTGCATTTTGTAATTCAGCTTGATCGAGTCTTGTTTTATATAGTTTAGAAGTTTTTAATAATTCATCGTAATCTTTTTCTAGTTTTGAAACATATTGATCAATTGAAACATAATCATCAACTATTTCATCTAAGAAAGAATCGACTTCTAAAGCATCATAACCATGCTTTTGAGCTTTGAATTCTTTATCAACAATTTTATTTGGTGTAAATTTTGATTGATACTTCATAAAAACTCCCTTCTAAAACAAAATAATTATATAATAATTATTCTATTTTTTAAAGATATATAATTTAATATTGGCCAATGCTTTTTAAATAGCGTTCTAAAATAATCATCGATGCAGCAGAATCAATTACTGCTTTTTGTTTTTTAGAATTTTTATTATTTAAATGGAGCATTTCACTAGCTTCCACAGTTGAGTTTCTTTCATCAACTTTTATTATATCCGCGCGAGGAAATAAAGGTTGAAGTTTAGTAATAAATTCTTCGACAATTGGAGTCATTTCACAAGGATCTCCACTTGGATATAAAGGTAATCCAATTACAATATGTTCAACTATTTCATATTCAGTTGCTTTTTTAAGCATTCTTAAACATTCATCATAATCTCCCATATGAAATCTTAAATTTGGTAATGGTGTTACTAGCATTCCAGATCTTGATATAGAAAGGCCTAAAGAGCCTTTTCCTAAATCTAAAGCTAAAATATTTTTTAACATTAAATCACATCCTTTGCTTTAATAGTATAGACAATTTAGGTTATTTTTTCACTTAGAATAATTTTATTATCGTAATTTAACTCATTTATAATATAATTAGATGGTATTTAAAGGAGAAAATTATGTTTAATTCATTCCCAGGTTGGGCATTAATTCTAATGTATGTAGTTTTCGCTATTGCTCTATGTCTATTAAGCAAGAAGCTTGCAGACTATGTCGATGCATTAGATAAAAAAACAAAGATTTCTGGTGCTTTTATTGGAGGCGTACTTCTTGCCGCGGTCACTTCTTTACCAGAATTATTCACATCTATTTCGGCAACTATCTTATTACCAGATTCAGCATCATTAGTCGTTGGTAATATCTTAGGTTCAAACTTATTTAACATTGCGATATTAGGTTTATGTTTCCTTCTATTCTTTAAGAAATTCATTAATGGAACATTTGAATTTAAATCTCACTTCACTGTCATCATTGGTACTTATTTCATTTATGCAGTTGTATCTTATGGATTACTCGCGAATGAAAAATTACAACCAGTTGTTGGTCCTATTAACTTCCTTGCATTATTAATTTTATTAATCTATGCAGCAACTATCTTCCTTCAACCAAAAGAATCAGAAGATGATGAAGAAAAAGAAGATAATTATGATTTAACAGTAAAGCAAATTATCATTAGATTCATTATCTGTGCAGTCTTATTAGTCTCAGTATCAATCTTAATTACTTATGATACAGATGCATTATCTGCAACATATGGTATTGACCAAACTACAGCAGGAGCGATCTTTTTAGCGGTTGCAACTTCTTTACCAGAACTTGTCTCTTCACTTGCATTATGTAAAAAAGGCAACTGGAATGCTGCAGTTGGTGATATTGTTGGTTCATGTTTATTTAATTTCTGTATTATTGGTCTTGCTGAATTTATGGCATATCGAGTCAGTATTCTTCCAGGATTCTCAACAATGGAAAATTTCGACTTCCAAGCATTCAAGATGATTTATTTAAGCTTAATTGTTTTATTTATTTTATCTTTATGTTTATTCATCAAATCAAGATTACCACAAGAAAAACAAAACACTATCGGATTTAAAATTTATCTTATCATAACAGGTGTATTATTAATTTCTGGTTACGTCGTATTCTTAATTATCTAAGGCAAAATAAAAACTTCGGACACACCGAAGTTTTTTGTTTGGCTATATTTTTTATTTAAATAATCCACCAAATCCGTTACCGCCCATTGGAGGCATACCACCTTTGCCATAACGAGAATTGACTTCTTTCATCATCTTCTTCATCTTTTCAAATTGATCAAGAACGCGGTTAATATCATAACTTGTCATCCCGCATCCTTTTGCGATTCTTTGTTTTCTTGAATTTTTGATGATATCAGGATTTTTTCTTTCTTCTGGAGTCATTGAATAAATAATAGCTTTAGTTTTCTTTAATTGCTTTTCAGCTTTTTCTTGATCTTCTTCAGAGATTTTTGGCATACCAGGAATTAATTTTAATAATCCACCCATCGAGCCTAATTTGTTGAATTGTTCAAGATTTTGAAGCATATCGTTTAAATCATATTTACCAGACATCATACGGTTAACTGATTTCTTAGCTTCTTTTTCATCGACTTGTTCTTGGACTTTTTCAACTAAAGAAACAACATCGCCCATGCCCAAGATTCGATCTGCCATTCGATCAGGATGGAAGATTTCTAGATCATCAAGTTTTTCACCAACGCCGGCATATTTAATTGGAATACCTGTTAAATGTTTAATAGATAAAGCAGAACCACCACGTGCATCACCATCAAGTTTTGACATGATCATACCAGTTAAATGGAGTTTCTCATTGAATGCTTTGGCAACATTAACCGCATCTTGGCCGGACATTGCATCGACTAATAATAAGATTTCATCAGGTTTGACGTTAGATTCAATATCTTGAAGTTCTTGCATTAATTTTTCATCGATTTGTAATCGACCAGCAGTATCGATGATAACTACATCATAGTTTTCTTCTTTAGCCTTAGTTTTTGCTTGTAAAGCAATATCAACTGGTGAAACTTTATCGCCTAAATTTAATACATCAACTTCAATTTGACGACCAATTGTACATAATTGATCAATCGCGGCAGGACGATAGATATCGCCTGCAACAAGCAATACTTTTTTATTTAATTTATTTTTGAATAATTTTGCAAGTTTACCAGATGTGGTAGTTTTACCAGTACCTTGTAAACCAACCATCATAATGACTGTTGGTTTATGTGATAAATTAACTTCACATTGGTCTGCGCCTAATAATTCTTCAAGTTCATCATGAACGATTTTAACAAGCATTTGTCCAGGGCTAACTTTAGTTAAAACTTCTTGGCCAATTGCTTTTTCTTTTACTTGGTTAACAAATTCTTTAACAACCTTGAAATTAACATCAGCTTCTAATAAAGCAACACGGATTTCTTTTAACATTTCTTCCATGTTTTGTTCAGTTAATTTAGATTGTCCTTTCATCTTTTTAAAGATGGATTGGAAACGATCAGATAATGATTCAAATGCCATGATTAATCACCTTTCCTTGAATTTTATTTATCAATTCAATTTCTTTTTCACTTTTACCTTTTTTTAAATCTTCTAAAAAGGTATTTAATTCTTCTTCTTTTTTTAATAAATGAAGATTGTTTTCATAATTTTCTAATGCTTGAACACCTTTTTTTAAAGCGTCATAAACGCCATTTCTTGAGATGTTCTTACTTTCGGATATTTCGCTTAAAGATAAATTTAAGCAATAATATAATTCAACAATATTTCTTTGATTTTCTGTTAATAAACTGCCATATAAATCAAATAATTTATTCACATAAATATTCTTTTCTAAATTTTCCATACACTCTTACCATAAATAGAAAATTAATGTAATTAAGAATAAGACTAAGAAATAAATCAAGACTGATTTATGGAATCTTGCATCTTTATACGCTTGTTTCTTATCGCCTGGATAATTAAATATTGCATAGATAAATGAAAGGATTACATCAATAATCAATTCAATCAATAAAAATGGAACACCAAATCGTCCTAAGAAAAATTCCAAGAAAAATTGAAGAAGTATAACGAGGATTAAAACAATAACCATCGTTAACATATTATTCTTCCTCCATTGACATACATAAGCCATAAAGATATTGATCTAAATCAAATTCTTCTAAATCATCCATCTTTTCACCTAAGCCAATAAATCTAACAGGGATACCTAATTCATCTCTGATGGCAAGAATAATACCACCTTTGCTAGTTCCATCCATTTTAGTAATAACAATACCAGTAACGTTAGTACATTCTTTAAATGCTTTAGCTTGGATAACACCATTTTGTCCTGTTGTTGCATCAATGATTAAGAAAGTTTCATGTGGTGCATCAGGAATTTCTTTACCAAGAATTCTTTTAATTTTTGCAAGTTCATTCATTAAATTAGTTTTATTTTGTAATCTACCTGCAGTATCACAAATAACTAAATCAACATTATCTTCTTTAGCTTTTCTAATTCCATCATAGGCAACAGATGCAGGATCTTGGTTTTCTTTACCAACAACTATTCCACATCCAAGTCTAGAAGCCCAAACGCTAAGTTGTTCAGAAGCGCCAGCTCTAAAAGTATCTCCTGCGATTAACAATACTTTCTTACCTTGGTCAATATATCTTTTTGCAAGTTTTGCAATAGTAGTTGTTTTACCAACACCATTAACACCAACGACTAATAAAACAGTAGGTCCATCTTTTTGAAATTGAATTTCATTGACAATATCGCCACCTTGGTTAGCATAACTAACAAACATCTTATCAACTAAAACTTCATTGATTTGTTTTGGATCATAGATGTTTTGTGCACATGTTTCATTTTGAGTTGCTTCAACAATTTCTAAAGCGAGGTTAACCCCAACATCTGCTTCAATTAAAACTTGTTCAAGTTCTTCAAAATATTCATCAGTTGCTTTTGCATATTTCTTAGTTAAAGCATTTAATTTGCTGGAGAAATTCTTTCTTGATTTATCTAAACCTGCGACATATTTTTCTGATTTTTGGCTATCTTTTTTTGATAACTTCTCTTTTAAAAATTTAATTAATCCCATTTTCTACCTCACCATCTTTGATAAAGCATCTTTAGCGGCTTCTTGTTCTGCTTTTTTCTTACTTGTTCCTTTACCAACACCAAAGACTGTATCATCCCAATATACTTCACAAACAAATTCTGTATTTGGAGGATTACCAGTTTCAGAGACACAACGATATTGCACTGAATTTCTTGAATCTGCTTGAACATATTCTTGAAGTTGTGACTTGTAATCTTTTAAAACTGATAATGATACGTTTTGAATATCTTCTAAAAATATCTTTTGAATTAATTTATAAACAAAATCAAATCCCTTATCTAAATATACTGCACCGATGAATGCTTCAAAGACATCTTCTAAAATTTTATCATTAGTTCCTCCATTAATCTTTTGGCCGTGTCCTAATAATAAAATATTATTGAAGTTATATTTTTTTGCATAGCGAGTTAGCGCTTCACCATTGACAAAGTAAATGCGTAATTTAGATAATTGACCTTGATCAAGATCAGGATATTGCTTATAAACAAAATCAGCGATAATTAAATCAAGTACCCCATCACCAATAAATTCTAAACGTTCATAACAAGGTTTATTTGTTTTCTTTTCGTTTACATATGATGAATGGGTGAAAGCTTGTTCATATAAATTGATATTGCTTGTTTCGATTTGAAACAATTCTAATAGTTTTCTTAATTCTGTCACTATTTATTCACCTCTTCTTTAATTGTTTCTACAATGTGAGATTGAGCCATTTTATAAGCTACATCAAGCGCGCATTTAAAAGAAAATGCAGATGCGCTACCATGGGCTTTGACAACAACACCATTAACGCCTAGAAGCATTGCTCCTCCATAAGTTTCATAATCCATTGATTTCTTCATTTCTTTAAAACCTTTTTTAGAAAATAAATAACCAATTTTAGTTAATAAGTTAGTATAGAAAGCTTTTTTGATCATGCCTGACATCATCTTTGCCATACCTTCGGATGATTTTAAGAAAATATTTCCTGCAAAACCACCTGTGACAATAACATCACAATGTCCATCAAGGGCATCTCGAGCTTCAACATTACCTTTAAAATTAACACTTGTAACTTCTTTTAATTTTTGATGTGCTTCTTTAATTTCAGGAGTACCTTTTTCTTCTTCTGCACCATTGCTTAATAAATAAACTTTTGGATTATCTACTTTAAAGATATTGTGAGAATAAATAGAACCCATTTCTGCGAATTGAACTAATTGATCAGAAGTGGTTTCATTAGATGCACCAATATCTAAAATAATTGTAGGATTACCAGTTTTAGTTGGGAAAGGAGAAATTAAAGCTGCGCGTTGAATACCTTCAATCAATTTTAACTTAATAGTTGCGACGGATAAAAATCCACCAGTAGATCCGGCAGAAACTACTCCATCACAATTATTTTCTTTCATGTAAGAAACAGCTTTATATAATGAAGATTCTCTTGCTCTTGCCGCTTGTAAAGGTCCTACATCCATAGGTAAAACATCTCTTGCGTCAATTATTTCGACATTAGGTAATAAAGCAAGCTTATCTAATTCTTCTTTTTTTCCGCAGGCAACGATTTTACAATCTTTGTTTTCTTTTAAGAAATTAATAATTCCTTCTTGTAATACTTTTGGTCCGTTATCAGAACCCATACAATCAACGACTAATGTAATCATAATAAAAACTATCTAGAAACTAGAATCTCCTTAGGTAGGATTATACCATATTAGATAT
>CAVJGK010000057.1:0-8910 GCA_963648895.1 Lachnospiraceae bacterium
TTTCAAAAAATCTTATAAATTAATGCTAAATATCGGTTTTAATTCCTAGATTTAATAAATCTAAAATGAATTAAAGTTAAAATTTGGTAAATTTTGAGTTTGGGGTATTTTCTTATTAGCGCTTTCATTGTATAATATAAATGTAGTTAGAGATAACTACAGAAAATCACATTATGTGATGGAGGTACTTATATGAAATGTCAAATTGTTGGTAAAAATATTGAAGTTACAGATTCAATTCGTAACGCAATAGAAGAAAAATTACATCGTATGGACAAATACTTTGTAATTAATGATGATGTTGTTGCAAAGGTTTTAGTAAGAACTTATAAAACATCGCAAAAGGTTGAAATCACTATTAATACTAAGATGATGGATTTCCGTGTCGAAGTAAAACATGAAGACCTATATGCTGCAATTGATATTGCTATTGATAAATTAGAAGGTCAAATGAGAAAACTTAAAACTAAGTTAGATCGTAGACACAAATTAAGCTTAGGCGAATCTATTGCATTTGAAAACTTCACTCAAGAAGAAGATGATAGCAATGATGAAATGGTTAGAGTAAAGGAAATTTATTTAAAACCAATGGATTTAAACGAAGCTATTACAAGAATGGAATCTATCGGACATAACTTCTTCTTATTCAGAGATGAAGAAGATGACTGCGTATCTGTAGTTTACAAAAGAGAAGATGGAGGATATGGTGTCCTCCAAGGAAAAGAATAAATTTTTTACCCCCCTAAGAGTAGTTCTCCCCTGAACTACTCTTTTTTATGCGTTTTTTGGCCTATTATTATAAAATAATAATAAAATAAATAGATTATTTTTTTACATAAATGTATAATTAGTTAGGTGATGTGAATGATTAAAGTTATCGCAACCGATTTAGATGGTACGTTATTCTATCCAAAACGTAAGTTACATTTAATTTCTAAAAAAAATAAGCAATTCCTCCAGAATGCTTTGAAATCTGGAAAGGAAGTAATTCTCGTAACTGGTAGAAATTATCGTATTGCAACAAAAGTTGAAGATTGCCTCGAAATGAAAAATCAATTATCTATAGTTGGATGCAATGGTGCTTTCATGATCCATAAAGGTGAATTAATTGAAGAAACACCAATGGATAATGAAAAAGCTTATGAACTATATGAAAAATTATCTGAATTAAAAATTGTTAAAGTTTGGATGATTTTTGGTAATGATGAAATCATGTATGTCGATTCTAGCAATGTTGGACCTTTAGTTAGAACAGCAGGCTATTTTGGATTTAATCTTCAAGGTGCTTATTATGAACCATTTGTCATTTCTAAATCTAAAACATCAGAATTTATTAAAAATCCTGAAAATAAGATTTATAAGATGATGCCTTGGTTTGGTACAGGTAAAAAAGGAGTTGAAAAAGCTCGTTTATTTACTGAAAAATGGAATAAAGAGCATGATGGAAATACATTTACCTTTAGCTGGTCAAAAAATGCGATTGAAATTACAGATGGTAGAGTCACTAAAGCTGTATCACTTGTAAAATTAATTGAAAAACTTGGCTATAGTCGCGATGAAGTCGCAGTAGTTGGCGATTCGGGTAATGATGTTTCAATGTTTAAAGAATTCCCAAATTCATATTGTATGAAACATGCACCGCTTCAAGTTCAAAAAGAAGCAAAAACGATAATCAAATCATTCGATGATTTAAAGAATTACATTAAATAAGGAGTATTTATGAATCAAAAAACACATTTTACATTAAGTTTCTATCATTTAAACTTATCAGTCAGAGATACATTGGAATATGTACAAAATAGAAAATCTTACCCAAAGAATATGTGGGAAGCTAAAAAGAATACTTTCAATTTAGCATTTAGAGAAAATTCACCATTCAATGGTTTTTGTGATCACAATGGCGACCAAGGTAATTTAGTTAGAAACCAATTAAAAGAAATGTATGATACATGTTATGGTGATGAACAAACATTCGTTTCTTTCGAAGGTGACGAAGTAAAACCAGACCACAGCTTAAATTTAAAGGTTTTAGATTATATCTTACCATTAAGACAATCTTTAACAAATATCATTAGAGCTTATTTAAATAACCAAAAACAAGAAGGAACTTTAGAACCAGGAGTAGAAGAATTAGTTCAATTAGATGATGATTTCTATAGAATTATTTGTTCTATGATTCTTGCAGATTTATTATTCAACGTTCACTTTGTTGAATTCAATAAAGCAATGCAAGAAACACAAGGTAAAGAATCACCACAATCAAATTTCTGTGTTAATGACATTAAGAAAGTTATTGGTATGTTCAACTTCATCAAACAAAACGCACGTCCTGATTTTGTTGAATTCCAAGAATGTTCCAAAGCAATGGAATTTGGCATTGATTTAATCTCTGCAAAACAACCAGTACCAGAAGGATCTTCATTCCGTGCAGAATTCGATAAGATCATCCAAACATGGTTTGCACAAGTTGCACGTTTAGAACCAATCTGGAGAGAAAGACATCAATTCATCTGGGGACAATTAGTTGAATACGAAAGAACTTTACAAGCACAAGCTGCAGCAAAAGCTGAAGAAAACAAATAATTAGTTGTAACTTAATTTACTTTATAGTAATATTTAACCCAAGGTAGGTAGATAAAATGGATATTGAAAAAGTTAAAAAGGCACAAGCTAAAAAAGTTAACGGCAATAAAATCGCAGAAATTATTTGGTTATCTATCGGTGGAGTATTCTTATTATGGGGTGTTGCTTGCTTAATCTTAGCTTTATTAATTCAAAATATTGGCTCAACAGATACAAGCATGAAATTAAGCCCATTATATTTCTTAATTGAATTCCAATCAAATTTTAAAACATGGTGGGATTCATGGTTCTTTTGGAAGACTACATCTTTCTTAAGTATGGGTATTTGGTTTACTTTAATCTTTACAGTTTATGAATTAATCATCCTCGGCGTATATGCTTATAAGAGTGATGTTGATGAAAAGAAGCAAAGAGCTAAGAAACTTCGTGAAAACAATGTTAAGAAGTTCTTAGAAGAACAAGAATTAAATCAAAATAAAATAAATGAAACTCAACCTACAGAACAAGTAGAACAAAGCGCAATTTAAAAGTGAGGGTAACCTCACTTTTTTAGTGTATTAAATTATTTAAGATGTCAGTGATAATATCTTCTAATTCTTCTAATGTAACATTTAACTTGCCACGGAAATAATCAACCACTAGATCAATCATCCCATTGGCTGCGAAAGAAATTTCGACTTTTTTGTAACGCTCATTTTTGGACAGTCTAGTAATTTTAGTATCTTTAGAAAATCTTTCTAAGGATATTTTTTTTAATCTATCTAAAACATCTAAAGGATATTGAGTATTGACTACTGCTTTATAAAATTCTTCATGTTCTTTTAAAAAGATAAATATAGCGTGGACATAAGGATAAATAATATCATTATGCGAAGTGATGTAATTATCCATCGTATCTTCCAATACATCGATTAATTCGTTAGCTAAAGCAGTACATAATTCATAAATATTGTTGTAATGGCAATAAAAAGTACTTTTAGAAATGTCAGCTTTTTCACAAATATTGATGACTGTAATGTTTTCAATATTGCCTCTTTCTTTAATTAATTGTGTTAATGCATCGCGAATTGCGTTCTCTGTTTTGATGAAATTTCGATTTTTAACCATTCGTTAACCTACCTTTTAAAACTCTTTTTTTATAAATGTCCGAATTTGGACACATAGAAAAAATTAGTACTTTTTTCTATCTTTTAATAATAGTATACTCATTCCGTTCTAAGAAATCAAATTATGATTTTATTTGATTGTCTTAAAAGAAAGGAATGTGTGCAAATGAAAAAAATAGCGAACTTAATTGTTAAATTTTCTAAGCTGATTACTATCTTATTTGTCGGATTAATCATCTATAGCGTTGTTTCTATCCCTAAGGTAAATATTGAATATTCTGTTACATCATATTTACCAGGTTCTACAGATACCAAGATTGCTTTAGATATTATGGATGAAGAATTTGTTACTTATGGCACTTCGACTATTATCATAAGAAATATTTCTTATGAAGATGCAAGTGAGTTAAAAGAACAAATAGTCGCTCTTGACGGAGTTAAAGATCTTCCTTTTGAAAATACCGAAAAATATTATAAAGAATCCAGCGCTTTATTCACCATCACTTATGATGGTACCGAAGATGATGAAGTATGTGTAAATGCTTATAATCAAGTTATTTCATTAATGGAAGGACATGATGCTTTAGTTTCTTCTTCTTTAGTTGATAATTATGCATCTCAATTAGCCTCTGATATTAATAGGATTTTAATTTTGGCAGTAGGTATTATTATCATCGTCTTATTATTTACTTCTAATTCATTCGCCGAAGTTATCGTCTTTATGATTGTCTTTGGTGTATCGGCCTTATTGAATATGGGTACTAACTACTGGTTTGGAACAATCTCGTTTATTTCCAATTCGGTCTGCGTCATTCTTCAATTAGCCCTTGCGATTGACTATGCGATTATCTTAAGCCATCGTTTCGCGGAAGAAAAAGAGAAAAATCCTTCTTCTGAAGAAGCAATGGTTGAAGCTTTATCTAAAGCGATTGTTGAAATTTCTTCTTCCTCATTAACAACCATTTCTGGATTAATTGCTTTATGTTGTATGAGTTTAAAACTTGGACAAGATTTAGGCTTAGTTTTAGCGAAATCCATTATTTGTTCAATGTTTACTGTATTCTTATTAATGCCATCATTAATGATTTTATTCTCCAAGATGATTGATAAGACATCACATAAATCATTCGTTCCTAAAATCTCATGGTTTGGTAAAGGAATATTAAAATTAAGATATGTATTAGTTGCAGTATTTGTTACTTTAGTATGCGGAGGAGCATATTTCTCTAATAATATTTCTTATGTATATTCGCAAAGTTCGATCGATACATCTTCTCCAACTGAAGAGATGATTGCAAAACAAGAGATTAATCGTATCTTTGGTAGTAAGAACCAATTTGTTGTTTTAGTACCAAAAGGTGATTATGCGGTAGAAAAACATGTTATTGATTTATTAAAAGAAGAACCATTAATCAATGAAACAACAGGTATATCTGATGTTAAATTAACATCTAATGGTATTTCACATTATTTAATCGAAGAAATAAACTACATTGATTTTGCTGATTTCATCGGTGTTGATCAAGATATATCAAAAACTATTTATTACGCATATGCATTCTTAAATGAAGATGAAACACGTGATGGAGTAGTTGAAACAGCTGTATTTAACGCAAACCCTGATAAATATACAATTTCTATTTTAGACCTTGCCGACTGCGCATTTAAATATGATGATTTTATTGAAGCTTATATTTCTGATGATGAAGAAGCTTTAGATAATTATCATGATATTAAAGAACAAATCACTGATGCAGAAGATCAATTAATTGGCACTAATTATACTAGAATTGTTTGTAATATTACTTCCGAAGTTGAAGCAAAAGAAACATTTGAATTAATTGATCGATTAAAAGTTTCTATTAAAGGTTATAACTCAGGATGTATATTCGCAGGTGATAGTATGTCAAGTTATGATTTAAATTCATCTTTCTCTCAAGATAATTTAAAGATTTCCATTCTTACTATTGCATTTGTTTATATCATCTTAGTCTTTACATTTAAAAACTGGGCATTACCTATCTTACTTGTCGCGGTTATTCAAGGTGCAATCTTTATTAACTTCTCAATCCCATATTTAAGTGGCAATAATCTATACTTCTTTGTCTACTTGATTGTTTCTTCCATCCAAATGGGTGCGACAATTGACTATGCGATTGTTATTACTAATAGATATCAAGAACTTGTCGAGACTATGAGTAAAAAAGAGGCTGTTATTACTGCATTAAATGATGCATTCCCAACTATTATTACTTCTGGAGTTATCTTAACTTCTGCAGCATATTTAATTAATTTCTTAGTAAGCGATCCTTTAATTTCAACATTGGGTCTTGCTTTAGGAAGAGGGGCATTAATTTCTATTGGATCGGTTATGATTGTCCTTCCTTGCTTATTATATTTCTTCTATGGTGGTTTAAAGAAAGCCCGTATTCCAGAAATATCAACAAAAAAATTAGTATCTAATATAAAGGAGAAAATTAAAAATGAAAACGAAAATTCTAAAGTTAACAACTCTAACGTTGATTAGTTTAATTTCAATATCTTATTGCCCTGAATTGATTACTTCATATGGGGAAGATACAAATAATTATTATGTTTGCTTTAAAAATGAAAATTATTCACGTTTAAATAAAAACAAAATGGAAGATGAAGGGGATTATTATCTTTTAAGAGATGTTGAACTCAATAGTTCCAATGATTTCTATGTCAGAGATGAATATGGTTCAAGATATTATGCTTCTAATAACAAAGAAATGAGTGTTGATTCTGACGATACCCTTTCTTATAACATCTACTTCAGTAAAGATTTTATCTTTGATGAAGAACATATTTCTTCTGGACAATATGAATCTAATTCCCATATTACCTATGAAATAGTCAATAAAGGTGATATTAAAGCTTCTATTGATGATAATGAAATTACTTTATCATATAATCCATATCAAAAAGCTTATGATAGTTATGAATTAAATGATGTAAATGTTTCAGCTAATTCAATTGTAAAAGTATATGATGAAGATGGAAATATTATTTCATCATTAACTAATACTACAACTAACAAATACCGCATTATTTATACTCCAACTAAAACTATCAATGGCAATGATTATTGCTTTGATAAAGATGGAAATTATGGTACAGGTGAAGATTATATTTATAATATTTATTTAGAACAAGTTGAAGAATATTATATCTATTTCCGTAATATGGATTTATCTTCTTATGATGAACATTACGATAATAAAGGTTTAACTAAATTAACAAGAGATTTAACTTCTCCTTCTATATATCAATATAAATCTATTGATGTATATCTAGATGAAGTTGATAAGAAAATTGAATATATCATCTATCATAAAGAAGGTAACAACTTTGAAGAAATTAATGATAATAATGATGAAGATAAGATCTCATCATTAACTGGTAATTATGTTGGTAATTATTATGTTAACTTCATTGTCTCTAATGAAAAATATGCAACGACATTAAAACAAGATAATAATTCTTATGATGATTATTATCTAGCTGGTGCAACCAATAATTATTTATATGATGAAGATGGAAGAATTTCTCTAGATTCAAAATATAAATTTGAAGAAGTGGAAGAAGATGAAGATTTATATACAGATGATTATAAACAATATTATTTAAAGGTATATATTTCTGAAGATGAAGTAGGTAAAGAATTCTATATTACTAATGGTAAAGATTATTATAAAAATGGCACTAAATATATCAAATTCAATTTAGAAGGTTATTATGATGTATATTTTTCTTCGGAACATCTATATGGTGTCAACCAAAATTATAAATATACAAAAATTGATGAAGATAGCCAAAAAGAATATGTCAAAATTGAAAACTCTAATGACTTTATCAATATGATTAATAAGTGTAATGAAAATGCTTCTTATTCATTTAAAAAAGTATTCTATTTTACCAACGATATTGATTTGTCCAATATTGATGTACCATCTATTAAGGCATTCTATGGTGAATTAAATGGTAATTATCATCATTTATCTAATTTAAAAATGTCATCAGAAGAATCAGAAAGTGATTATTCATTTATCGCTTATGTTGGTAAAGCTGGCGTCATTCAAAATTTAATCATTGATAATTTATCTATCATTGGAGAAAACGCAACTAACGTTGGATTTATTTCTAAAAACTTAGGTACTTTACAAAATATTAAAATAGCTGGTTCTGTCACTGGTTTAAATGTTGTTGGTGGCTTAGTTGCGTATAATTCTAATTACTTACTTGAAGAAGATGATCCAAGTGTGGATTCATCTAAAAACTATGGTTATGGATTAATTAAAAATGTTGAATCTAATGTCACAATTAAAGGTGAAAAGACAATCGGTGGTATTGTTGGATTTAACGGAGGCAAAATCTATGAATCAACTAACAATGCTTCTATCAATAATTATTCTTATTCTTCTAAGAAAACAATTGAAAGAATCGGTGGTATTGCCGGTTATTCAACAGGCGTAATTGGTTTATGCGTTAATAATGGCACAGTTGGTTATTATAACGAAGGTAATTATGTCGGCGGTATTGCAGGACTTACTACTGGTATGTTCTTCTATAATACTAATAATGCATTAATCAATGGTAAAAATAATGTTGGTGGTGTTGCTGGTTTATATGGCACATTATCAAATGAATCATCTTCTAATGAAGAAGTTAGTGAAGAAACTGATTTAAACAAACATTATTTAACTTATTGTATTAATAAAGGTACAATCCAAGGTAGTAATAATGTTGGAGGATTAGTAGGTAGAGTTAATGCAACAGGCATTACATTAGAAAATTCTATCTCAATAGGTAATATTTCTTCTCATTCAGGTAGTTATGTTGGAGGTATTGTTGGATATTTAACAAGTGGTGAAATTTCTTCTTGTTTAACAAGTGGACATTATTCTTCTACTGGTACTAACGCAGGTAAATATGTCGGTGGTGTAGTTGGTTATTCTTCTGGCAGTGTTAAATATTGTTATTCAAGTGTCAATATTTCCGGCAATGATTATTTAGGTGGATTAGTAGGTTATGGTACTTCTACAAGTAAATTAATTTCTAATGTATCTGATTCATTAATCGCTAAATTAAATGATTCTACTTTAAAGGTAGGTCATATCGCTGGAGAAATTGAAAATATATTAACAGATGATGTAACTAATGATAATGTCAAATACAACTATTATGTTGATGGAGATGA
>CAVJGK010000057.1:8920-9347 GCA_963648895.1 Lachnospiraceae bacterium
GTATCAATTCTCGTATATTAGGATCAGATTTTGACGATGCATGTTTAAATAAGAAACCTAGTGAATTATATAGTTATGAAGAAATTAATCCTTCTTTAAATAAAAACTTCCAAGGTGAAGGATTTATTGGAGGATATAAAGAAACATCATATCCATATATTAGAAACTTTACTTTCTATAAAGAAAATGAAGATTATGAATTAGATTATTCTTATGAAACAATGTTTAACATCCATCAAGAAGAATTCTTAGAAATCGAAGATGAATTTGATTGTTTCTCCATTCAAATCAACTTCTTTGAATGGGATGAAGATAAAGGTGATATTGATGAATTAAATTCTTATAAATTAATTTCATCAATCCGTTATTACCAAGGTCAAGATATTGACTATCCAACTTTCACTTTAGCAACAAAAAATTCTAATGG
>CAVJGK010000058.1:0-9332 GCA_963648895.1 Lachnospiraceae bacterium
ATATTCTACTTGTTAATGCTTATTTCAATGTTGATTTAAATAAAGCAAATGAATTATTTCAACAGATTAAAAAACCAACTGTAAAAAAATACGCTTTAATATATCAACTAGTCGAGGTTTATTATTATATCAATAATGAACAATATAATGAGGCTAGAAATAGTATTAATTTGTATTCAAGTGTTAATCCAAAAATTAAAAAGACAACTTTATTAATTGATGTATTTGAAAAAGAAGATGTTAAAATTGATAATATTGAAAAAATATATCCTATCAATAAAAAGAATAATGTTTTTTCAAATATTAATAATGCCATTACTTTATTAACTTATTATAAGGTGAGAAATAATAGCGAAAAAGCTAAAGAATATGCATCATTTATTTTAAAACAAAATACAACTATGGATGAAGTTAATAAAATTGCACAAAATACGTTAGAAGGTGATTAGATGGACATAGTAAATAAAGCGATTATTTTTGCGACTAATGCTTTTGAAGGACAAGTAAGAAAGGTAAGAAAAGTTCCTACCATTCTTCATTCTTTAGAAGTTGGATGCATTGTTGCTTCCATGAGCGATAATTTACAAGTTATTGCCGCAGGCATATTACATGATGTTGTCGAAGATGCCAATGTATCTTTTGAAACATTAAAAGAAGAATTTGGTGAATATGTGGCAGAATTAGTTGGTTCTGATACAGAAGACAAAAGAGAAAATATGCCTAAAGGTGAATCTTGGGTTATAAGAAAACAAGAAACACTTGATCATATCGCTAATTCAAAAGATCTTAATGAAAAGATTATTATTTTAAGCGATAAATTATCAAATATTAGATCAATCGCGAATGATATTGATAATTACAAAGGTGAGAATTTCTTCGATAATTTCAATCAAAAAGATCCTTTAAAACATTATTGGTATTATAGTGAAATTGAAAAAAGATTAGGCGAATTAAAATCCTATCCTGCTTATAATGAATACCATTCATTAGTTAAAAAAGTATTTGATAGATATCTAAAAGAAGTCGATTAATTCGATTTCTTTTTATTTGAATTGATAAAAATAGGTATTTTCTTTATAATTAGTCATGGTTAACTACAAAGTAGTTAGGAAAGAGTAACTTTATGGAAGAAACAAAAAAAGAAGAAAAAATTGAATATGTAGGCAAGGAATATAAACATTGGAATCAAGAAAATAAATATATTCCAAAGATGATTGAAATCTATTGTCATGGTAAACATAAAACTAAAGGAAAAACTTTATGCCATGAATGCCAAGAATTAAATGAATATGCATTATTTAGATTATCAAAATGCCCTTTTAAGAAGAATAAAGGATTTTGCTCATTTTGTAAGATTCATTGCTATAAACCAGATATGAAAGTAAAGATTAAGGAAGTAATGAAATATTCTGGACCAAGAATGTTATTTGTTAATCCGGTATTTGCCATTTCTCATGTAACTCAAATGCTTAAATACAAAAAGAGTATTAAAAAACAAGAAAAATTAAAAGCTAAAGAAGCACAAAATAAAAAAGAAGGTGAATAAAAATGATTGATAAAGACTTATTTAAACTACTTGGTAAGAATAAGAAATATATCTTCATTGTTGTATTATTAATGGTGATTGGATTAATCGCGAATATCTGCTTTTATGGAGGTATTGCTTTAATCGTTTATCATTTATTAGACATCCATAATGGAAGTGAATTTGTTATTAATGATTATATCTTACCTTTTGTTATGATTGTAACAGCGATTATTGTTAGATATATTACTTCAAGAGCTAGTGGTGAAGTAAAAGACTTACTAGGAAGAAAAGTGAAAAAAGATTTAAGAGGAAAAATATATTCAAAAATTTTATCTTTAGGTTGTAAAAACTTAGATGGAATTAATATGGCAGGTTTAACTCAAATCTCCATGGAAGGAATTGAACAATTAGATATTTATTATTCAACTTATTTACCTCAATTCTTCTATGCGATGATCGCACCTTTTATATTATTTGGAGTATGTGTTTTCTTTGATTGGAGAGCCTCACTTGCCCTTATTTGCTTAGTACCTTTTATTCCTGTAAGTATTGTGGCAGTTAGTAAATATGCTAAAAAGGTATTCGCGAAATACTGGGGTAAATATATTTCGATGGGTGATTATTTCTTAGATGCTACCAGTGGATTAAAAGAATTAAAAATCTTTAATTATGATAAAGAAAAACACCAAGAAATGAATCAACATTCAGAAGAATTTAGAAAAATTACCATGAAGGTATTAATCATGCAACTTGCTTCAACTACCATCATGGATACAATCGCTTATGGTGGAGCAGGTCTAGGTATTGCTTTAACTTTAATTGGTTTAAATAATGGATGGGTGGGAAATGTCGCAATTTCATTATTTATTATCTTTATGGCAGTAGATTTTTTCTTACCTATGCGACAATTTGGTTCGGCCTTCCATGTTGGAATGAATGGGGCATCCGCGGGTAAAAAGATTTTAGCTTTATTAAATGAAAAAGAATTAGATTTTGGAACTAAAAAAGTCACTGATCCAAGTATAACTTTCAAAGATGTAACTTTCTCTTATGATGGAACAAGAAATATTTTAAATAATGTTAATATGACATTTAAAAAGAATTCATTAACTTCCATTGTTGGTGAATCTGGTTCCGGTAAATCAACGATTGCCAATTTGATTATTGGTTCTATTAAAGTTGGAAGTGGTGATATTTTAGTTGGAGATAAATCTTTATATTCTTTATCAAGAGTTGGATATTATTCTTCCTTAGGTGTTGTTTCATACAATACATATGTATTTAATGAATCGATTAGAGATAATTTCAAACTTGCAAAAGTAGATATCAGCGATGAAGAAATCTATCATTATTTAAAACTTGTTAACTTAGATGAATTTGTTAAAAATAACGGAGGGCTTGATAAAGTTATCCTTGAAGAAGGAAATAATATTTCTGGAGGACAAAAACAAAGATTAGTTCTCGCGATTAATTTATCGAGTAATAAAGATATTTATATCTTTGATGAAGCTACTTCCAATATTGATGTTGATTCAGAAGCAATCATTATGAATAACATTAAAGAAATGAGTAAGACAAAAACAATTATTTTAATCTCTCACCGTTTAGAAAATGTTGTTTCAAGCGATAATATTTATTATCTAGAAAATGGTGAAATTAAAGAAAGTGGTTCTCATCAAGATTTAATGGATTTAAATGGAGAATACGCGAAATTATATTCTAAACAAAAATCTTTAGAAAATGGATATATGGAGGAACTTGCTCATGGAAACTAGTCGTAGAAGTGGAATAAAAATCATGGCAAGTTTAATTACCATTTTAGGTAGTTTTGCTTATATCTTAATCCTTGCAGTTATCAATGGTAGTTTTGGTTATCTTCTCGCCATGGGAGTTACCATCTTTGGTTCCATTGGTTTAGGATTATTTATTCAAAATGGTTCGATTCCTTTATGGATTATATTTGTTACTATTGGATGTGGTGTTTTAAGAGGTGGAGTTAGATATATTGAACAATATTCTAACCATTATATCGCTTTTAAACTCCTTGCTGTCTTAAGAGATAAGATATTCGCTCATTTAAGGGTCTTGGCTCCTGCTAAATTAGATGATAAAAAGAAAGGTTCATTAGTAAGCTTAATTACTTCTGATATTGAAACATTAGAAGTATTCTATGCACATACTATTTCTCCTATTTGTATTGCATTTATTACATGCGTATTAATTATTGTCTTTGTTGGATTATATTCATCTTTCTATTTTAGTTTAATTGCTTTATGCGCTTATATTATTATTGGTGTCATTATGCCTTTAATTACTTCTAAAGCTTTAAAAAATGCTGGAGTAAGATATAGAGAAGAATTTGCTTTATTTAACGCTTATTATTTAGATTCTATTAAAGGTGTTAAAGAAATTGTTATTAATAATGCGATTGAAAGAAGAGAAGAAAAAGTAAATCAAAAATCTGATGAATTATTGATTGAAACTAAAAAGATTAAACATCTTTCTTCTATCGCAAGTAGCATTTGTGAATTAGTAGTCTTTATTATCATTTGTTTATCTTTAACTTTAGGTATTATTTTATTCTTAAATAATGTTATTACATTAGATAAGATGCTAGTTGCATTAGTCGCGATATTCTCTTCCTTTGGTCCAGTTATCGCTTTAAGTGCATTACCTTCTAATTTAACTCAAACATTTGCTTCAGGTGAAAGAGTTTTATCCTTACTTGAAGAAAAACCACAAGTAGAAGAAATTAAAAATCAAAATGACTTTGATTTTGATTCTTTAAAAGTAAGAAACATCAAGTTTGGTTATAATGATAAAATCATCTTAAACGATGTTTCTCTTGATTTAAAAATAGGTGAAATTGTTGGTATTCAAGGTGAATCTGGATGTGGTAAATCAACTTTATTAAAATTGCTTCTTAGATTCTATAAGAAAAATGAAGGATCAATTTTATATAATGACATCGATATTGAAAACATTAATACTTTATCGTTACTTGATAATGTCACAATGGTTTCTCAAGTCACTTATTTATTTGATGATACAATTTTAAATAATTTAAAAATCGCTAAAAAGGATGCGACTAAAGAAGAAATTATTGAAGCATGTAAAAAAGCTTCTATTCATGATTTTATTTTAACTTTACCACAAGGTTATGATACTTTAGTTGGTGGAGCAAGAGATAATATCTCTGCCGGTGAAACCCAAAGAATTGGTTTAGCTAGAGCTTTCTTAAAAGGTAGTAAAGTAATTTTACTTGATGAACCTACTTCTAATGTCGATGCGATTAATGAAGGAATTATTTTAAAAGCATTAATCACACAAAAAAAAGATCATGCAATTATTATAGTTTCTCACCGTGAATCGACCCTAGCTATTGCAGATCATATTTATTATATGAACGAAGGAAAATTAGAAACAAAATAGATTTAATTAGCATAAGGACACATTCCTTATGCTTTTTAATTGATTTAGCAATATAAAAATGCAATACTATAAATAACTTATGGAGGTATTAATTATGAAATTTTGTACTCATTGTGGATCTCAAATTGAAGATAATATGAAATTTTGCCCTAAATGTGGCGCGAAACAAGATGGAACTATTGAAGCGGAAGTAGTCAATGATTCTTATAAAAGCGGATCATTCCAAGATAATATTTCTAAAGATTTAAAAGATGCCACTAAATTTACTAGTGATAATATTTCACCTTATTCTAGAACTATCGCAGCAGTACTTGCTTTCTTTTTAGGAGGATTTGGCATTCATAGATTCTATGTTGGTAAAATTACTTCTGGTGTATTTATGTTAATCTTCTTTTGGACTTTTATTCCTGCAATTATTGCATTTATTGATTTTATTCTCATCTTATGTGGACAATTTAAAGATGGACAAGGAAGAGATATTAAAGCTATTTAAACTCAAAATGAAAAAGGAAATAGAAATTTAATTCTACTTCCTTTTATTTTGGCCTTTTAAGGCTATTTAGAGGTTAATTTTACTTCTTTGTTTGTTTTATCAACAAGAGAATATAAATAAGCGTGAATAGGCTTATTTTTAATTTTAGAAGCAATGAATGAAACATATACTTCTAATTGCGCATCATAATTTTCATCATCGATATGTTTTGTTTTATAATCGATAATATCAATATGGTCATCATAGATTAAAAGTAAGTCAATAATACCATGAACATCATTATCGATGAATTCATATTCTTTATAGATATTAGCTTTTTTAATATCTTTGGTAAGTTCATTATTTAAGAATGCTTTTGCGCAGTCTTTAACAAATGAATCTTGGATAAATGAATAATCTGGATTCTTAAAATCAAGAATTTCCATTACTTCATGTAATTTAGTACCAAGTTCTAATAATTCCGTATTGGTATTAATCACTAATTGTTTAGAAGCATGCTTTAATGCTGTTTGTTCTTGAGGGAAGGAAATAGGAGTATAATTGAATTTTTTCTTTTCCATTTTTTCTTCCTTAACATCTAAAGTAACAGGATATTCAGGTTTTGTATAAGAATAGTGTTGATATGAAGGGATTAAAGGATAGATAAATTCTCTAAATGAATTAGAATCTTTAACGTTGAATGATTCTAATGATTCATTATCATTTTGTTCTTGAACGATAAAAATCATTTTTTCTTTAGCTCTAGTAACAGCAACATAGAATAATCTAATTCTTTCTGATAATGCTTCTTTTTTCTTTGTTTTATCGGATAAATATTTTAATGGATGGATTACTTTAGCACTTTCTTTATTTTTATAAGGTAAAATGATTCCATTAGAACATATATCAAATGCTTGCGTCGTTGCCATTTTTAAGAAATCTGTTTTAAGCATTGGGAAATAGATAATAGGGAATTCTAGTCCTTTTGATTTATGAATATTCATGATTTTAACCGAATTAATTGAAGTGGATGTACTTGGTAATTCAATTTTTAAATTGTACTCATCTAAATTATCTAAATATGTAATAAAATCGCTTAAAGAATAATCAAGTAATGACATATCTTTAAAATAGGATAAGAATTTATCAAGATATAATTCATTCTTCTCGACATTACCAATTTTAATTAATTTAACATAGATATCTAATTCATCAATAATTTTTTCAATTAATAAATGGGTAGGTAATTGATTATTTTTATCAATGATTTTCTTTAATGAAGAGATAATAGAATCTTTTTTATAAGCATCTTTGGTGGTGATTTCATAGATTTGTTCATCACTATATTCAAATAAGAAACTACGGGCTAATGAGATAAATGCAACTTTGAAATCATCTCCATCATATTTATCTTCTAAAATGGCATTAATAATAATTAATAAGCTTCTTAATAATGAAACGATGATATTATCTTTAATGTTTTCATTTTCTTCAACGTATAGAGGAATTTGATATTCATTAAAGATTTTTTTAAATGAATCAAATGTAGCTCCTTTGTCAATAAGAATACAAAAATCAGAGAAAGTAGCATCATGTGGCTTATCTTCATCGCCTGGACGAAAAACTTGGAATTTATTATTGATTTTATTAATGATATCTTCCGCGATAATTCTTATTTCTAAATCTCTATATTGACGAGCTTTTAGTGTAGAATCATAGGTAATAAAGGTGGAATTATAATTGGCAGAAGCATCTTTATTTCCTTCCTCTTCGTATTTTTGATTACCAAATTGAATTATGTGTTCGTTTTTATAATTAGCATCACCATAATCTAATGTCATAATATTAGAAAAAATATTATTAATATCATCTAATACTTCTTTTCTTGAACGGAAGTTTTTATTCATGTCGATGGCACTACCGCCGTCATGGGCTTTATATTTAGAATATTTATCTTTAAAAATATCGCTTCTTGCATTTCTAAAAGCATAGATGGATTGTTTTATATCTCCAACCATATAGACATTATTATTAGAAATAAGAGAAATTAATTTTTCTTGGATTTCAGATGTATCTTGATATTCATCGATTAAAATCATTTTATATTTGTTTTTTAATGCGTTACGAACATCTTCATTAGTTTGAACTAAATTCAAAGCCATTTTGGCAATATCGTTAAATTCAAACGCTTGTTTTTCTACTTTATAAGCATATTGACGTTTATCAAGTTCTTTTACTAGAGAAATTAAAGTTTCTGCTTCTAGTTTGTTTTCATTGATAATTGAAATGATTTCACTAGAAGTAGCAGGTAATTTTTCTAGCGCTTTTTTTAATTTCTCTCGACAATTTTTTGAATAATCAATAGAAGAAAAATCAATGTCTGAATTTGCATTTTTTCTTGGATATGTTATCTTACTAAAACCTTCTACAAGAGTATCATAATCCTTCGCGGCTATAAAATCTTGGGCACTAGTAAATACTACTTCATACCATGTTTTTGGATTAGATTTACTGACTGGTTCTTGTGGGATAGATTCAATTGAATCAACTAAATCTTCTTGTAATGGGACAAGAGATTCATAAATCTTTTTGATAATAGTGTTTTTAATATATTGTTCGTTATATCTTTGATCAACGAAATTATCTAAAAATTCTTTAGTGTTTAATTGTAATGATGCATAATCATGTATTCTTAATACTAAGTCTTTAATATCTTGATCCTTTTTTAAACAGTATTTATCAATTAAATTTAAGAAATTAACATCTTGGGCTATATATTTTTCTTTGAATATCTCGTCAATGATATTTCTTTTTTTGACCGACATAACACTTTGGTCAATATTGATAACATTTGGTGAGACATTTAATAAGAAGTGATATTTTTTTACAAGTGATGAAGCGTATCCATCAAATGTAGTAATATCGGATGTATCAACTTTAGAAGCTTCTGATTTTGTTTCAGGATATTTTGCAAGTTTTTTTCTAATACGATCTTTCATTTCTCCTGCAGCAAGTTTGGTGAAAGTTAATAAAAGGAAGTTATCCAACGAATAACCTTTATCTTTAACGAAAGTTAAAACTCTTTCGGATAATACAGCAGTTTTACCACTTCCTGCACCGGCAGAAACGATGATATTTTCACCATCTTTATTAATTGCGATTTCTTGATCTTTTGTCCAATTAGTTGCCATAATCTTCACCTTCTTTTTCTTCGTTAATATCGATATAATTGATATCTTTATCGTCTTTAAAACATATTGTCTTTAATGGACAATATTTGCATGATTTATCATCATTTTCGTTAATATATGTAGGATGGATGTCAAATTTACCTGCACGGATATTATTAACGGCATTGAGATAATTTTGTTTTGTTAATTTTGTTAATTCTTCAAATTCTTCTTCAGTTAAAAGATTTTTCTTTGTGTCTTCTCTAGCGATTTTTGTATTGTCTTTGTTAAGGGACATAGATTGAAGATAGATTGATTTTATATCAATATTCGGTTCGATTCTTTGAATGTAAGTAACGTCTTTTAATGAAACACCATTTAAAGCATATGATTCTTCAAATGAATAATCTTCAGTGATAATATGTTGAATATATAATCCATGAATTTTATATTCTGGCCATTTTTCATTAGATAATAATGCATAAGTAGGAAGTTGCATATCTAAACCATATTCAATATAATCTTTATTAAATTTTAAGAAATTAGAAGATTTATAATCCACTATAATTGCTTCTTGGTTTTTATCATTAAAAATGATTTTATCAATTCGACCATTTAAGATAGTGTTAGAATCTAAATTAACATTGATATCTTGTTCGCCAAGAGCTCTATTAAATTTAGATGTTTCTAAGAACTTTTTATTTTTATTTATTACATCTAAAACTTGAGG
>CAVJGK010000059.1:0-9147 GCA_963648895.1 Lachnospiraceae bacterium
AGAACCTACATTTTCAACTGATAATTTCCAACAATTCCATTATGATATTTACAATAACTATAAATTATAAAAACTTTAAAGCTTACACATCCATTATAAAAAGCAGGTCACCCTGCTTTTTATCTTATACATAATATCATTAATCTTCTTTAACAATGTATTCTTGTCTTGAATCATATCCTTCTTTTTTAAATTCAGTAAATAAAGCATCAATCTTAGTTACTTCAACACAGATTAAAATAAGTTTATGAGACATTTTATTTAAAGCCTCAATAGATAAATGTCTTAATTCACAAGCATAAAGATATTCTTTATCGTCAAATGGGATAATTCTTGCTTTACCTTCTACTTGTAATGAAGATATAGAATTAAATCCTTCATATTTATCAAAGATTGCAATAGATACATTAGGATTATCTTTTAAACCAATAAATTTATGTCCACCTTCTGAAAACATATAAAAATTCTTTTTATCATAGACATATTCAATTGGTGTACAACGTATATAATCCTTACTACCTGTGGCCAAAGCGCATGTATTATTTTTTAAAATATAATCATCAATAATTTCTTTTATTCTTTCTTTAGGGCATATTTTTCTTTCTTTTAAATCCCAATAACTAATAGCTTTTTCATAATCAATCTTTTCCATATTTTTTGCCTCTTTTATAATTATATTACAATTTATAAGAAAATATAAAAAAATCGGTACCGAAGTACCGACATAATTTCCAATGGCAGGGGTAGTAAGAATCGAACTCACAATAACGGTTTTGGAGACCGTTGCTATACCATTTAACTATACCCCTAGAAAACCGCTAAAGAGATTTAGCAATCTTACTGACTAAAGACATATCAACTTTACCTTGGAAGTTAGCTTTGAAATGTTTCATAATTGAAGGCATTGATTTGTCTTCAAGTTTAGCTATTTCTTCTTTGATTTCATCTTCAGATAACATCTTAGGAAGATATTTCTTTAATGTTTCTTCTTGGTGAGCGATATCTGCAACTTTTGCTTCATTGCCGACTTTTTGATATCCTTCTTTTTCGTCAGAAAGTTCTTTTAAAGTTTTCATGATGATTTGGATTAAATCTTCATCTGTTGGTTCTGATCCTTTTTCTCTTTTATCAACAGTTACTAATAAGTATTTGTTCATAATAACAGAATAGATACCACGTGCAACAGAGTCTTTTTCTTTTAATGCGTACATGTTTGCTTTTTTAATTTCATCAATAAGCATTTAAATCATCTCCTTAAAAGCATAAATATATTATCACTTAAAATAGATACATTCAAGCAAAAAATTAACTTCTTGAAAGATATTCTTCTTCTAAAGCATCTAATTCTTTTTGTAATGTCTCAATTTGAGCATCTACTTCTTTCATTTTAAAGACTGAAGTATAAATTTCTTCATCGAATTGAGACTTTTTTAAATCAGCGATTTTCTTTTCTAATTTAGCAATTTTGTCTTCTAATTTATTTAATGAAATACTACCCTTTTTTACTACTTTAGGTTCGTCTTTCTTTGTTTCTACCTTTTTAGGTTCATCATCAAGTAAGAATAATTGTTTTTCAAGATCTTTAAATGTTTCATAATTACCATCATGGAAATATGATTGACCTTTAGTAAAATACATCACCTTATTCGCGATTTCATCAACAAAGAAACGATCATGAGAAACAAAGATAATTGTTCCTTCATATTCATCTAACGCTCTTATTAAGGCTTGTTTTGTAAGTAAATCAAGATGGTTAGTAGGTTCATCTAACAATAATAAGTCATATTCTTTTAAAATGATTTTTGCGAGTAATAAACGCATTTTTTCTCCACCTGATAACATATCAAGTGTTTTAAAGAAATCATCATCGTGGAAGTTAAACTTACCTAAATGATTATAAATAGCTTTTTCACCCATCGAAGGAAAATCTTTCATCATGTCTTCACTTAAAGTTATACTACCTTTAATATCTAAATGGTGTTGATCAATATAACCAATGTTGCAATTACGATAGAATGTAATTTTGCCATCTAAAGGTTTTAATGAACTCATTAAACATTTTAATAAAGTTGTTTTACCAGTACCATTATCACCCATAATCGCAAGTCGGTCTTTACCAAGGACTAAACCATTAATATTTGAAACTAATACTTCATCTTGGGAATAACCAATTTTAACATTTTCAAAACCAACTATTTTCTTTCCTTCAATAACATCACCTTTAAAATGAATCGATAGATTATTTTTCTCTTCTTGTGGTTTTTCAATAATCTTTAAATGGTCTAATTTCTTTTCTCGATCATGGACACGCGAAACAAATCTAGGTTTATATCTAAAATATTCAATAAATCTCTTCATTCTTTCAATTTCTTTTTGTTGAGCGTTATATTGACGAAGTTGAAGTTCATAACGAGCTTGTTTTTCTTTGACATAGAAATCATAATTACCTTTGTATTGATAAATATTATGATTTTCTACTTCAATAATCTTATTTGATAAAGCATTAATAAAATATCTATCGTGGGAAACAAAAATCAATGTTCCTTCATAAGATAATAAATAAGTTTCTAACCATTCAATAGTTGACAAATCAAGGTGGTTGGTAGGTTCATCAAGAATTAATAAATCAGGTTTAGTTAATAACAATTTAACAAATGATAATTTAGTTTTTTCTCCACCAGAAAAAGAATTAATGCTGCGAGAATAATCTTCTTTAGAAAAGCCGAATTTAGAAAGCATCATATCGATTAAATAAGCATAATCATAACCATTATGAATCATGAAATTATGTTGTTTTTTACCATATTCTTCCATCAAGGAAGTATCTTCTGGATGTAAGGCAATTTCATTTTCTAATCTTTCTAGTTCTTTTCCTAAAGCGATGGTATCTTTAAAAACCAATAATGCTTCTTCGTATAAAGTATTATTGACATTTGAAATAACTTCTTGAGAAAGATAACCAACGCTTATTGATTTAGATAAAGCAATGGTTCCTTTATCAGGAGTATATTTATTTAAAATTAATTTAATTAATGTAGTTTTTCCTGTTCCATTCGCACCGATAATCGCTACTCGATCTTTTTCATATACATTAAATGAAATACCATCAAATATCTCGTCAGTTGGAAAGGAAAAATACATATCTTGTACACTTAATATAGTTTGCATAATATTTTCCTTTTATTTTTAAATATAATTAATAATTATCTTGATTCTTAAAATGCTTATAAGCGTTTCTAACTTTTGTATAATTCTTACCTTCAAGTTCATAAACAGTATAATAAAGTTCATCAAAATCATCGCTATTAATCAAATTTCTATACATTATTACATCTTCTTCAAAACGTTTATAATTAAAGAATTCCAAATCCTCTTCTAAACAGAAACAAATTTTATTCAATCCTTCATCATAAATTCCCATATCAAAGCACTTATATTTTTTTCTTTTTTCATCATATCCAAGGATAACTAGCAAAGTTGGCATATTACCATTAAATGTAGGTCTATGTACTACTATATCGAATCTTTTAAATTTCATATAAAACTCCTATCTTAATTTTTAGGACTTGATTATTCAATAATATTGTATTATTAGATATAGAAAACACATATAAAATCGCAACAAAGAAGGTAAATAATTTTTTTAGCATGCTTTTTCTCCTTCCCAAAACTTAAATTATAATATCAAATTTAACTTTTTCTTACAATAAATATTATTTATAATAATATTAAGAGGTAATTATATGGATTTAAAAGAAATTATGGATTTAAAAAACTTCGTTGTTGTGGGTAATACATTAAATGAAGAACATTACGCTTACAAAATTAAACAAGCATTATTATCTAAAGGATATAATGTTTCTTGTGTTTATAAAGAATTAAAATCAATTGATGAAGTTCCTTTTTCAATTGATTGTTTAGATTTATGTATTAATCCAGTAAAAGGATTAGAATTATTAAAACAATCTACAAAAGAATATAAAGTAGTAGTTTTACAACCAGGAAGTGAAGATGAAGAATTAATTTCTTATTTAGAAGAAAAAAACATCCCTTATATCAAAGGATGTTTATTAGTCGGAATTAGCTTATATAAAAATAATTAATTAAATACTTTTTAATAATGCATCAAGTTTATCATCAACTTCTTGATAATGTTTTATCTTGCCTTGATAGATTTTTCCTCTAGCAATAACCATATTAGGTTTTCTTAAAGTTGTTAAATCATCTAATGGGTTTTTATCTAAAACTAATATATCCGCGCATTTACCTTCTTTTAATGTGCCAATTTTATCTTCTAATCCTAAAATAGAAGCATTAACTTCTGTTGCAGTATGTAATGCAAAAGAAGGAGTTACACCATCAATAAATTTTGAAAAATAAACTACTTCTCTCCACATATCATAATGAGTGATTAATGGACAACCAGTATCAGTACCTAAACCAACTGTTACACCATGAGATAAACATTTATTAGTGCATTCAATAAATCCGTTTAATAATACTTTAGAATTTTCACTCATCGCTTCATTACCATAATATTCTTGATAATCTAATTTCGCTAAAGGAACAGCTGGAGATAAAGTACAAACTAATGCACCATTACGTGATTTTAATTCTTCACATAAAGAATCTTCAATAAATGATCCATGTTCAATAGTATCAACACCATTTTCAATCGCAACTTTAATGCCTTCATTTGATTCGACATGGGCTGCAACTTTTAATCCTAATTCATGAGCCTTGGAACAGCATGCTTTAACATATTCAGGAGGCATTTTTAAATCGCCTGGATGGCCAATTTCTTTACAATCAAGAATTCCTCCAGTAATCATTAATTTGATTAATGCTGCTCCATTTTGGGCTACTTTTTCAACTAAAGCAACTGCTTCTTCAACACTGTGGGCTGCTTTTGCAACTGTTAAATCCATATGTCCACCTGGAACACCAATGGCAGTATCTGCCGCAACAATACGTGGGCCAACTTTCTTACCATTTAAAATCTTTTTAGAAAGTTTTGAATCAAAATCACCAATTCCACCGACTGCACGAAGAGTTGTAACACCAGAATAAAGATCATTTCTTGCATTAGCTGCACAAATATCAATACCTACTTTTCTAGTAAGTTTAGTTTTTTGAATAAATGCAACTAACTTTTTTTGATCTGCTGCTTGCTTTTTAACAATCTTGCCTGAAGCTGGTAAATGGACGTGAAGATTAATCAATCCTGGACAAACATATTTACCCTTTAAATCTAAAACTTTATTAGCTTTTTCATCGATATTTTTGCCAATTTTAACAATATCTTCTCCAGAAATTAAAATATCGACATCTTCTAATAATTGCATATTTAATGTTCCATCAAGAACATTGACGTGTTTTAATAATGTTTTCATAATTTTTCTCCTAAAAAAGATATGAGCGAACTCATATCTTCAGCTTAAATGATAATACCTAAGTCTTCTAATGAACCAAGTCCAATAGATCTAATTTCTTCTTCGGCATCTATTAATAATAAATGAGCTTTTAAATAGAAGATTGTAAATAATTTAGCTTCTTCTGAATCTTCTGCGCATTCATTAAAGAATGTAATAAAATTACCGATTAATAAACCTTTAGTAGAAGTACCAATTTCACAAACAGCTTCTAAATTTTTATAAATGTTGAAGATAATTTCATCACCTTCTTGATCATAGCCACATTCAATTTTATATTCGACGTCATTTTTATCATCATAAACATTTTGTTCGACAAATAATTGTTTAAATTCATTATCATAAACTAAATAAGAAGATTCTGTTTCAATGTCGAAACCTTGATCACTTCTTTCATCAGTTTCTAATGATAATTTATACATATCTAAACCATCGATATCTTCAATAGTTGTAACATGTTCTCCTTCTTCCATTAAAAAAGCTTTAACATTTGCATAAGTTTGATCAAAAGAAGTAGTTTTTAATAAAGTAGCATTAAGTTTTTCATATTCATTTTCGTCATTGACATATAGTTCTAATACTTCTAATGCATCGTTAATATTCATTAAGATATCATCTAAATTATTCCATTCATCAGAAGTACAAGTAATTCCTTCTTCTAAATAATCATTTAAAGTAACAAAATCATCATCAATCATTTCATTGAAAATAAAATCATGAATGATAGTAGAAGTATTATCATCGAATTCGTAATCTTCACAAAATTCTTCCTTTGCGATTTCTTGACTATCTTTAATACCTTGAACAAAGCCTTCAATTTCTGCATTGATTTTATTATAGAATTCTTCATCGATAACACAGGCAAATTTAACAAGTTTTCCAAGTCTTCTTTCTACTGCGACATTGTGATAGAATTCATCTTCTTCATCTTTTTCAAGTCTTGAATAAATGATTTCTTTTAAATAATATGTAATGGCGTTTTTACCCATACAAACCATATCTTTAAAATATGGTGATAATTCCATATCATCTGAATCAATTTGACCTGGGTTTACATAATCCCCATTAAATAACATATCTTGATAGCCTTTTTTTAAACCATCCGCGATTTCTTTAAAATTAAACATATTTGTCATAAACTTAAATCTCCTAGAAATTATTCTATCATACTATTATTTAAAATAATATAATATTTAAAACCAAATAAAAAGAAGGCAATGCATCTTAAATTTGCTTTCCTTCTTTCTTTTCCACCTTACTTGCGATAAATAACAATAAAGTATAAATAATAGTAACAATTAATAATCCAAAAGATACATCCGATAAGAAATGAGCTCCATATCTTACCCTATAAAAAGCAACAAGTAATGGGTAGAAAACACCAATAGTAGTTAAAACAACTTTAGCATATTTATGTTGTTTTTTAATAAATGGAGTAATTAATGGTAAACATAACATTGTTCCAGAAGTTCCTGTATGTCCACTTGGCCAAGATTTAAAATGATCACTTTTGGCTGAAAATGGATTCCACTGATACCAATATTTAAATACATCGCCTGCAATATTCAATTCATCATTAATTAAATAACGATATCGAGGTCTAGAAGCAAGATTTTTTAAAAGTTCAATAACTCCAAGTTGTAATAAGATAACTCCAATAATAATACATCCAGTAATTATTAAACCTTTCTTATCACTTGATTTAATAATATACATAAATAAAGATGTAAATAATAAAATCATTACTCCACCGATTAAATAAGCAATTAACTTATTAAAGGTAATACCATAAGTATATTTAGAAGTTAAATAATGACCTGCAAAATAAATAGATGCCCCAATACAAGCAATAAATAAGATAATGCCTAAAACTTTTAAACCCATCTTCTCACTTGGATATAATGCTTTAAAAAATAATACTCCAGCAAGGGATGTCATAATAAATGGAATCGATAGACCAAAACTTTCAATAAATGCACCAAACCATAAAGAAGTATCGACAATAGATTTAGAAACATTTAAATCAAAGAATGTTCCAAATATAATTCCTATTCCTGACAAACACATAAGTATAATTAATATTAATAACGGATAATGATATAATTCTTTTTTCATAAATAAACCTCATTTATATTTTAAATGAAATTAAAAATAATACAAGAATAAAGATTTCTTGTAATTTCTCTATTTTTCAATTTCATCACCATCTTTAATCGAATTTAAATATAATTCAGTATCAAATGCCCATTCATATGGACGAAGATATTCATAATTATAAGCATTATTCTTCTTGTTTAAATAGTCATAATAATCACAGCTTACCTTGCTTATATCTAAAGACAATCTAGCTCTGTTAGAATTAATAATATATTCAATATCTAATTCTTTTAGCATCAATCTTAAACGCGATAAAGCATCTCGATATAATCTTTTTGCCAAGAAAGGATCTTTATCTGGCCATAATTTAGAAATAGCTTCTTCAAGAGTCAATGTCGCACCTTTATGGTCAACTAAAAGAGCTAAAAGTTCTTTAGCTTTGGAACTTTTAAAATCAATAACAATCGAATTTAAAATTAAATCAAAGCGAGGAAACATTTTAAAATAAATATATTTTTCTTCTTGGGCTTTAATAATTAGTTCTTTTAAAGAATCTTTATTATAAGGCTTATAATAAAAGCCAAATAAATTATTTTGAAGTTGTGTTTTTATATTTTCAATATCTTGAGCATAACCAGTAATAAATACTATTTTGATATTTTTATTAATCTTGATAAGTTCTTTGGCTAGTTCAATTCCATTGATAGAAGGCATTAAAATATCAATTAAAGCTAAATCTACTTTATTATTTAAAGCATATTTTAATGCTTCTTTATAATTATCTTTATAAATGGATATAGAAATATTTACCATATCAATCATGTTGCTAGTTAATGCCATTAAAGCATCCATTTCATCATCAATCGCGATTATATTCATTCTGCTCACCTCTTTATATAAATTGTAATTATACTTCCTTGACCAATAATAGATTTAATTTCTACTTTTGCATCTAAAATTAGTTTAAATCTTTCTATTGTATTATTAATTCCTACATTATTAGGTCCTAACGAATTAACATCAAATCCAATCCCATTATCTTCAATTTCAATAACATTATAGGCATCGTTTGAATATGTGGATAAAGATATAAAGCCATCTTCTTTGTCAATAATCTTAGAATGTTTAATAGAATTTTCAACAAATATTTCTAAAGATATTGAAGGAACTAAGATATCTTCTTGTTCAATATCTAACAAGAAATTAATCTGCTTATTAAGTCTTAATTCTTCTAATTTAATATAATTAATAATGGTGTTTATCTCTTCACTTAATGGGACTAATCCTTCAAAGTTAGTTGATAAATTAGATCTTAATTCAGTAGAAAATCTTTCTAACATCTCTTCTCCTTTATTTGCATCCTTTTTATAAGTTTCTTTAATGGAAGTAAGAAGATTAAAGATGTAATGAGGTTTAATTTGATGTTTTAAGACTTCTTGTTTAATAATTAAGCTTTGTTTTTCTTGTTCTAATAAGTTCACATATCTTTTTGTTTGTCTTACAACTATAATACGATAAAGAATAATAACAATAATAATGACAGGTATAATGTAATAAGAAATAGTTCTTTCTAATCCTGATAACATGATGTTTTCTAAATCAAAGAATGTCATATTGT
>CAVJGK010000060.1:0-9004 GCA_963648895.1 Lachnospiraceae bacterium
AAGGTTCTTATCATTATCTATCTAGAGAAGTCGATGAACATATTTATGGACTAGGCGATAAAACAGGACCTATCAATAAAAATATGTGTCATTTCAAATTAGAAACTTTTGATGCATTAGGATTTGATGCCAATAGAAGTGATCCATTATATAAACAAATTCCTTTCTACATTTGTAAAAATAAGATAGGAAGTTATGGATTATATTATGATACATATTCTAATGGTGAAATAGATTTTGGCCATGAACATAATAACTACTTTGAAAGATATAAATATGTTCATTTTGAAGAAGAAGATTTAGTCTATTATGTCATTTTTGGTGAAGTAGAACAAATCATTCAAAGATTTACTTATTTAACTGGTAAATCTTATCTTCCTCCTAAATGGTCTTTTAAATATTGTGCTTCAACTATGGCTTATACTGATTCAGATAAACCTTTAGTTGAATTTGAAACATTCAAAGAAAAATTAAAAGAATATTCCATCGACTGCGGAGGCTTTTACCTTTCTTCTGGCTACACCCAAATTGGTGATAAACGTTGTACTTTTAATTGGAATTATGATAAATTCCCTTCTCCAAAAGCTTTCAGTGATGATTTTAAAAAAATCGGTATTCATTTTTTACCAAATGTTAAACCAGCATTTTTAACCACTCATCCAATGTATGATTATATCGCGAAAAACGGATGGTTTTTACATTATAAAGATGGAACTCCTTATATTTTCCCTTATTGGGGAGGTATGGGTAGTTATTTAGATTTTACTAATCCCGATGCTTATTCTTTCTGGAGTAAGAACATCAAAGAAAAGCTCGTCGATTTAGGTTTTGAATCCATTTGGAATGATAATAACGAATATGATATTCACGATGAAGAAGTTTTAGCTTATGGATGGGGAAAACCTATTAAAGCAAAATTAATTAGACCTTTATTTTCTTATTTAATGATTTCTGCATCTAATGATGCTTTACCTCAAGATAAAAGACATATGGCAGTAACTAGATCAGCATGTGCCGGTTTCCAAAGAATTGTTCAAACTTGGACGGGAGACAATTCCACCTCTTTTAAAGATTTTAGGGGCAATCATAAAATGGCGATGACTTCCGCCCTTACTGGCTTTAGTTTCATTGGTCAAGACATTGGAGGATTTGCAGGACCAAAACCTGATAAAGAATTATTCCTTCGTTGGATTGCTTATGGAATTTTCACTCCTAGATTTACCCTACATTCTTGGAACGATGATAAATCATCCACCATGCCTTGGTTATATCCTGAAGTTAAAGAACAAGTAAAAAAATTATTTGCTTTAAGAAAATCTTTAACTCCATATATCTATTCTTCTGCAATGAACGCAATAGAAAATTATCTTCCATTAATCTATCCAGTATTTTTAAAATATGAGGATTTTGACGAAGAAAGCGATATGTTTTTTATGGGTGATAATATTCTTTCTTGCCCTATTTTTGATCAAGGCGCAACAAGTATTTCTATTTCTCTTCCTAAAGGAACATGGTGGTATTATAATAAAATCGGTTATCAAGGTAATTTAAAGTTAGAAAATAAACCAGGCGATTTACCTATTTATTTTATTAAAGAAGGCTCTATTATTCCTTTAGATATCAATGATGAAATAGTATTTGAAATATATCCTTTAAAATCAGGATCATTTAAATATAAATATTATGAAGATGATTCTTCTAATACTAATCCATATAAAGAAATTGAAGTTATTTCTTATGAAGATAAAGTAGTAGTTAAAGGATTATCTCCAAAAGAAAAGATTTCCCTTGTAGACAAGAGAAATCTCATTATTAATTAATTTATTTAAGCAATTCATTAAAAGCTCCTAGTGAGCTTTTTTTGATGTTTATTAGATTATAATCAGGATATAAAGTAATTTTACTAACATCGAATTCTTTATTAATTGAACAAAGTTCATTATTTAATTTATCTTTAATTGTTTCAGAAGATAATAAAGCTCCTGAAAGAATAATTTTTTGTAAAGATAATAATGAATCAGCATTGGTTAACGCAAATGATAAAATATGAAGCACTTTATTTAATTTAAATTCATCATTTAAGATGATATCAGTTCCTTCATTTTCTTCTAATTCTTTACCAATTAATGATAGATAAGAAATATTTTCTTCAACAGTTTTATCATTATAATAAGTATGACCTAATTCTGATAAATTGCCTAAAGATTTACCGTGTACATAAATAGAAGAACCAACACCTGGACCATATTTAACTAATAAGAAGTTTTTATCTTCATTATGATATAAAGAATAAATATCTGCCAAACAATCAACATTGTTAAATACGTAATAATCTATTGAAAGATTGTCTAATTCTTCTTTAATAGATGGATATTTATCTTCTAATACATTGGAATAAATATTACCTCTTAGAGTAATTCCACACGCTAATAATTTATCTAAATATGGATCAACAAAATCTTTAATTGAACTTACTTTATTAGTCGAAGTAGTGACAACTTCTCCTTTAAAATTCATCATTGTGTAATAGATATTATGTTTTCTTACATCAATTCCTAAAAAATAGCCATAAGTAGGATTTAAAGAAAGATTAATTTGTCTTCTTCCCACTTTAGAAATTTCTGATTTTTCTTCCAAAACAATATTTTCTTCTAATAATGGTTTTAAAGACAAAGTTAAAGCGGCGTTTGTTAAAGATAGTTTGCTTGCAAGAATAGATCTAGAAGAACTTTGTTCAACAAACAAGATTTTTATAATAGTTTTTTGTGTGTCTGTTAATGATATCATTTTCATATAAATAGTGTAACCCCGGAAATAAGTAAAAGTAAACAAGTAATTTTCATAAATAATTTTTTAGATAATTTAGGTGCGATCAATGAACCAATTATTAAACTTAGAATGGTGGCTACTGCGCCAATACTAAATAAAATCCATACATGAGAGGTAAATAACCCATTGACCATTTGGGTAGTAAAAAGCATGGAATTTAAAACAATCCATAAAGAAGATAAAGTAGCTCTAAAGGTATTTTTTTCTTTTAATTCATGAAGACCATAAATAACAACAAATGGTCCTCCAGAAATATAAAGTTTATGGATAATACCTCCTAAAATTAAAAAGATAATCATAATCCATTTTGGTATATTCACTTTTTCAAAATCAATAAAGAAGAATACAATGGCTAATATAACAACAATTCCTCCATAGATATAAAGAAGGATTTTGCTATCAATAGGAATCATTTCCACTAAATATCCTAGTCCAAATCCACTTCCTACGCATAGAAGAATGATAAGAAAATGCTTCCAGGATATATCTTTAAAATGTCTAATAACGATATAGATACATACTAATAAGGCAACTAGATTTAATACAGGTTTAGCCACCTCTGCCCCTTCAAGTTTTAAAGATAAAGGCATGGCTAATACTGTTCCTGCAAAACCTGTAATAGTTTGGATAATATTGCTTAAAAAGATGATGAGAATGAATAAAACATCCATCCACATATTAATAATCCACCTTGATATTTTCTCCAACTATTCCAATATATGCACCTTGATTAGCCTGAAACGAATCCTTATGAGCGAGTAAGAATTTATTAACTTTCCATAAACGTGGATCACTAGGTTTATAAGGTAAATCCATATTGGTTTTATCACTTAGAATAATCGCACATGTAAAACCCGAAGAAGATAACTTACAAGGAGAAAAATGCATGATGTAAGGATTTAATACAACTGCTTCACCATTTTTTAGTAAAAAGGCTTTAACATCTTTAGAATCAACAACGCCGTTATGAATATCGTTAGGGCGAGCCAATAATAAAACTAAATCATCTCCAGCGATATCTACTTCTGGACACATATGATATTCTAAGCAATTAAGCAAAGAATTATAGCCATTACAATAACCTACTTCAATATCACTAAACCAATAAACTTGTTCTTGAATTTCTTTTACACCTTTAATAAATGCCATATTGATATCATCTCTAACATAAATATTACCCTCTTTTGGCATTTTAGCTTCTGTATGTAAATAAGTAACAAACTCCCTCGTATCAATATCTAATTTATAACCATAGTCTTTAAAGCTTGGATCAGTAACACTTAGTATTTTCATCTAAAATCTCCCAAGACATGATTCTAGCAAGATACTTCATTGCTTTTTTATATTGAACATATCCCATAATGACATGGTGAGCCACACCTGTATAAGTAACTGTATCAATTACTTCATTAATAGGGCGATCAAATACTACTTTAGCATAAGTACCAGATAAGTCTTTACTCATTTCAAATGCTTCGCCTTCTTCATAATAAATACGTGTTTTACCTCTTGCTGTATCAATTCTTAAAATAGACATCTTACCAGGTTTTAAAACAAAGTCAGCAGTAACGCCTTTTCCTCCTGCAAAATATGTTTCAAGTGAACGATTACACTTTTTATCCCATAAATTGCAAGGAGCGACACCATCATGCCATAATAATGCATAATTTTCTTGGTAGTTGACTTGTGATAAATCTGCCATAAATGGAGTTTCTTCTCCAGCTGCGCGAACTGCGACCATTGATAAAGCTGCTTCAATATCACCTTCACAAGCAAGTAATATACCTCTAGATTGTAATACAGACATCATCGCACAAGGTGAAACACCATAGTTTTTAGCGAATTCTGGCCAACAACGAATCGCGACAACATCTAAAGATTTTTCTTTCATAAATCTTTCACATACGACAATTAGTCTTGAAACTTGTCTTACTTGTGCATCACTCAATTTCTTACAATCAAATGTTTGACGTAGTGCCATTTCTTCTTTATTTATTTCTTCTTCAGTCGCTGCACCTCCAAAGAAATCACTTAATTCATAATGAGAAATTAAAATACCTAATTCTTTATATAGATGTAATTCATCAACTCCGACATTATAAAATCCTTGGGCTCTAAAACCAATTAAACCAACGTTAGAATTTTCTAAAGCAGTTTTCATCTTAATTGCTTTAATCCAGTCAATATCAATATCATCACCAACATAGACTACATAATCATCAACGCCACCTTTATATAAGTTAGAAGCATTTAAATTAACGCCGCATACAGCATTAAGTCTAATCTTACCTCCATTATATGGAAGTTCATTATATCCTTGTAATAAGAAAGGAACTTTGACAATATCATGGAGAATTAAAGCTAAACTTCCTAAATGGAATGTAGCAGAAACTACAACCAAGGCATCAACATGTTTTTCTTGGAAGAATAATCCAGCCTCTTTTGCCTCATTTTCTTCAATAACCATGGTAGGATAATAAACCCAATCAACAGATTTATCTTCCATCACTTTGGCACTTCTTTCTTGATAGAGTTTAAAAGCAGTTTCAAAGTCAAATGTTTTTCTAACTAAACATACAATACCAATTACTGGTTTTTTCATATTATTTCACCCCGTTTACAATTTTATAAGATGCAGAGAAATCTTCTTTGGATAGACCTTCTGCCATCGCTTGTTCATATACTTGGACAACTCTAGTTAAAGTAGGACATTCTTTTCCTGCATCAGAAGCCATTTCACGTGCGAAATGAACATCTTTATTCATATTTTCAACTGAGAATGCGGTTGGATAAGTATTAGAAATGATATTTTTAGCTTTAGTATCTAAATAAAAGCAACTTGCTCCTCCATATCCAAATGCTTCAACAACTTGTCCTTGGTCTAAGCCTAAAGCGCTGGCAAGACCCAAAATTTCATTAACACCGTTTTGGATTTCACCAACTAAGGCATTATGTAAAATCTTCATTTGTAATCCGGCTCCATGTCCACCCATATAGATAATATTTTTACCCATGCAAGATAGGATTGGTTTTACCTTTTCATAGATTTCTTTTTCACCACCTGCATAGATTCCTAGTTCTCCTTTAACCGCGGCAGGTTGAGATTTAACTACTGGACAATCAAGTAAGAAAATACCTGTTCCTTCTAAGTCTTTAGCCACTTCAATATTAGTAGAAGGAGAAATAGTTGACATATCAATCCAGATTTGACCTTTTTTCAAATAAGGTTTAATTTCTTTATATAAAGAAAGCATATGTTCATTCTTTGGTACCATTGAAATAATAACATCGGAACAATCAACACATTCTTTATATGATGAAGCAAATTTAAATGGTGTTTCTTTTTTAACAATATCATAGCCAATTAAATCATATTCTTTAGCGACATTAGTTGCCATTGGCATCCCCATGATGCCTAAACCAATAAATGCTACTTTCATATTAATTACCCTTTGTATGATCCCAAGCATCTTGGAATACACCTAAACCATAAGTAGTAAATGGATGATTAAATGAATCTTCATAAACACTTAATCCAGCAGTTACAATATCCGCGCCCATTTCTGCTGCATCGGCGATTTGTTTACCATTTCTTACTGCTGCGACAATGATTTCTGTTTTATATCCTTTTTCTTTATAAATATTGACAAGTTTTGCCATATATTCATAAGTATCTTCACCATTATTTTCTTTCCATCCTACGAATGGAGAAACAAATTTAGCCCCAATTCTTCCTGCTTGGATAGCTTGAGAAGGTGAGAAAACTAAAGTAACATTAGTTCTTACTCCTTGACTTTCTAAGAAATATGATGCTTTAACCCCTTCAGTAGTACAAGGAATCTTAATAACAAAGTTTTTGCATAAAGAAGAAATCTTTTTTCCTTCTGTTACCATTTCTTCGGCAGTTGATAAATGAGGATTAATTTCAACTGAAACTGGGAATTTATCCATTCCTTCTAGATCATTTTCTTTAACCCAAGTTGCAATATCACTAATAGCTTGTAAGAAAGGTTTACCTGAATTCATAATGTGTTTTGGGTTAGTTGTAACACCATCAATTTTGTAATTTTTGTAAGCGTAATCGATTTCATTTAATTTTGCTGAATCAAGAAAGTATTTCATATTTTATTTTCCTCCTTTTTCTTGGTTGTTTAAGTTTCTAAATAATTCTGCATAAGGACTATCTTTTTTATAAAATGCGATAGGTAGACCTATTGGTGCATCTACTTTGCCCTTACCAGAAGGAACTTCTTTATTAGTAAAAAATTGTATCCATTCTCCTTTAGGGAGATAATAAGCGTGTTTAGTTTCATTTGGTCTAATAACTGGTGAAACAATAATATCTTCTCCAAACATATATTCTTTTTTATTGATATAAGCTTCTTTTTCATCATAATGGAAGAATAAAGGTCTAATCATTGGAGTATTGTTTTTATAATATTCTTCGTATAAATCTTCTCTATATTTTTTTAATCCGACGAAATAAGAAGTATTTTTAACAAATTCATCAAATGTATCATCATTATCGTATTGAACATTATTTTTAGGTTGATTACCTTCATGCGTACGATAAACTGGTGTAAAGATATTCATTTCTGACCAACGGTTGAATAATTCAGCATTTCTCTTCATTGGATATAAAGTAGTAATGGTGGTATAGCCTCCAATATCCGAATGAATTACTCCCGCTCCTGAACAAGCAAGAGATAAACTAGCTGGAATTACCGAACCTAAACCATATTCATCGGAGAAATCAACATGTTGATCACCATTCCACATTGAATTAGTAAATTGGAAGGTGTGGGCATAAGCGGCACGAGAGAAGAAAAATATTTCATCTTCTTTATGCATTTCTTTTACGGCATCGAAATTACATTTAGCCCACATGGTTGGCCATCTATTATGAAGTTTTTCACTTACTCCTCCATAACATACAGAATCAGTCGGTAAATATTCTCCAAAGTCTGCCATCCAACCAGATAGACCATATTCAATCATATTTTTCTTAATGATATTCATATACCACTCTCTAGCCGTCGGATTGGTTAAATCAACAATACCGGCATTAAATGTTGTAGATTTAATATGATAAACAGATCCATTCTTTTTTCTAATTAAGAAAGCTTTTTTCTTTGCTTCATTATATTGAGGGCAACCTTCTTTTAAGAATGTATTAATGTACCCTAAGAATCTAACACCTTCAGAATTTAATTTCTTAATTATTTCTTTTAAATTAGGATATAATTTTTCATCAGCTTCCCAGTTCCAATAAACTTGATAACCAAAGGAAGTTACGACATTTCCGCACCAATCTTGGCACCAAATTGCGGCGATTTTTAATCCCTTAGCTTTTGCTTCTTCATATTTCTTTAATAATACATCACTACCTCCTTGGATAGCTAATATTACTCCATCATTAACCCAAGAAGGAACTCTAGGTTGTAAACCAACTAATTTAGATACATCTTGAGAAAGCTCTAATAATGAATCCGCGCATAATAAGGAAATTGATTGAGGTATTTCTCTAAATTTAATAAATAGTTCATCTTTTTTAAAAGATAAAAAACCATATGTATCTTCATGACAATAAATTGCATATCCTTTAGAAGACATAAATGAAGGAGTAGAACAATATGTTTGATGATCTTTATAAGGAGCTTGATAGGCAGGATTTGGTCCATGTAATCTTTCTCTTAATTGCTTTTTAGCGATTTTCATCACTTGTTGATGTTCACTTACCCAAATAGGAACATCTTTGCCTTTTAAATCAAGAATGGAATATTGTTCACCACATCCATAAATATGTTCATCTTCAAAAGTTTTAAATCTTAAGGTAAAACGATTAAATCCTGGATCAACATGGAAATGGAATTTAACAAAATCTTCTTTATCAACAATGATCTCTGCTTGAGTTTGTCCATCTGAGAAGATATATCTTTTACCATCTTGGAAAGAAAAAGTTAACTTTCTTCGATCGAAGATATTATCTTTTGTTTTAAAAGATCCCCTGGCCATTTTATATCTGGCCTTTCCTTTACCAATAACTAAATAGGCTTCACCATTAGTTAATTGATTTAGGAAGTAATTATAAAGTTCTTCTTTATTCATATTATATTTACTCTCTTTCCACTTAGAAATAATTTTTTAAGTGACTTAATTAATTATAAAATGAAAT
>CAVJGK010000061.1:0-8558 GCA_963648895.1 Lachnospiraceae bacterium
TTAATAAATTATCTCCAAAGGGTAATTGTTATGTTATAGGTATTTTTAAAAAATATTATACAAAATTAGAAAATAAAGATCATATCGTATTGGTAAATCCATCCGATATGGGCAATTTAGGTACTATTATTCGTTCTTCATTAGGATTTGGAATTACTAATGTAGCAATCATTAAACCAGGCGTTGATATTTTTGATCCTAAGGTAATTAGAGCTTCAATGGGTGCGATATTCTCCATCAACATTTCTTATTTTCCTACATATGAAGATTATTGTGAAGCGTTCAAAGATCATGAAAAAAGGACCTTTATGCTTCAAGCTAAAAAGACATTACAAGAAACAACTTTTTCCAAAGATAAATTAACATCTTTAGTCTTTGGAAATGAAGCAACTGGTTTAGATCATTCGTTATTAGATGAAAATAGTATTATTATCTCTCATAGCGATAAAATCGATTCATTAAACTTACCTTCTTCTTTAGCGATTGCTTTATACGAATTCAACAAACAAAAAGGTAAAAATTAAGTTAAAATCAACCTATATGAGCGTTTATATCTTTGATATAAATGCTTTTTTCTTGAAAATTGATAATATATACTATATTATTTTTAAGAAAGGAAAATTAAACAATGAAAAAATTACTAAAATTTCTTGGTCTTGGTTTATTTTCTAACCGTAGATTAATCGATGAATCAGAAGAACATTCATATATTTCAGCTTTTGTTGTATTATTTATATCTTTAATTATATCTTTATTACCAATCTTTGTAAGTGTTATGAATACTAACGGAGGCGCATTAATTACTGCTTCTAACAATGCTGGTATTGATAATACATTAACAGTATTTTCTAAATACTTATCTGACAACAAAGACAACGTCAATTTAAAGATTGATGAAAATGGTAAAGTAGATGTTGATGCTTCACATTTTGCTGATGGAAGCAAAGAATATATCGTTTATGTCAAACAATCAAAAGACGGAGTAGATATTGATACAGAAGTTCTTGCAGTTAGAATTTGTCAAAATGATCAAGCTACAGATTGGGCTAAAATGTACGCAAATGGTCAACATGAAAAAGATGGACTAGTAAGTGAAACTCCTAGATCATATTTAATCATTACAGAAGATAATTTATATTTAGGTACATATTTAAACACTGCAAAAAATACATTAAGTGAAGATAAATTAACAATCACTACTGCTGCAACTTTAAACAATTCAATTACAGGTTTCCATATCAACGCAAAAGGAACAGACTTCACAACTTTATATGGTAATGGTTATGAAAGCGCAACTACAAACTGGGCTAATTTATTAACATTAGAATATAACACAGTTAAATACAATACATTATGGATTAACTTAGGTATCTTACTTGGTATCAATGCTGGTATTGTATTAATCGTTTCATTACTCTTAATGATTTTAACAAGATTAAAATCTTCTCAAGGTGTAAGACTCAATTACCCTCAAGCATTCAAGATGATTTGCTTCTCAAGCTTATCTCCTGCAATTATCGGTATGGCAATTGGATTCTTCATGACAACATTCGCTCAAATTGGATTTGTCTTATGCTTAGGCTTAAGATCAACATTCTTAAGTATGAAAGCTTCTAGACCAGAAACTGAATAATAATATTAAGAAGTTCACTTCATTTGTGGGCTTCTTTTTTGTTTGTTTAAAAGCGAAAATAAAAGAAGGTATTTACTACCTTCTAGAGTCTTAATTTAAAAGAACATAATCATATAAATTGGCATATAAATAATATTGTTTTTTTCATATATTTCACGTTCATTCGATAAGACATACCCTTTTTTTACATTATAGTCTTTATTTGATATGAACTTATTAAGGGCGCTATGAACGGTATAATCTTTACCAGATTTTATTTCAAGTGGTAAACAACAAAGATTATCATAATCATCAATTAAGAAATCAACTTCTCCATTTGCCTTATTATCATAATAGAATAAATTATGTCCATGAGCTTTTAATTCGCTAGCGACAACTGATTCATAAACTGTACCTAAATTAATACTATTTTCATCATCAAGAATTGCTTTAATATTATTTTTATATAATATATTAGTTAATAATCCTACATCATTTAAATAAAGTTTTAAAAGATTTTTACCACTAGATTCAATAAGTGGAAATACAGGAGTTGATAACGCTTTAACTTCTAAAGCAATTCCTGAATTAATTAAATAATCAAACTCATCTTGATAATTGGAATATCTTTTACCTTTGATATTTTCAATATCTTGTACAACAATTCTTTTCTTCTTATTTTCTAAACTAGATGGAATTAATTCATAAATGCGTTTGATTTTAAGTTTGTGTTCTTTATCATATTTACTTGCATCATCACCATAAAAATCATAAATATCTGATTGAATTTTACGTACCTCAACAATATTCTTTTTATCAATAAAAGTATTAACCGCATCTGGAAGACCACCAATTAACAAATATTTTTTGAATAAATCTAATACTTTGTTATGAGTGTTTTCATCTAAAGTTTCAAGTTTGTCAAATTTTGTTTTTAAAGAATTAATTGCAAAAGAATTAAATCCATTAGCCATTAAAAACTCTTCAAAATCCAAAGGATACATATGAACAACATCAATGCTACCAATAGGAATTGATGGAGTTTTTGAAAGCGTAACTCCTAGCAAAGAGCCACTACAAATGTATGTGAATTTATTATCTTGTTTTAAAAATTTAAGCATAGTTAAAAATTGTGGATATTGTTGAATTTCATCGATAAAAATAAGTGTATTATCTTTATCCTTCATCTTTTCACCTGCAATCATACTTAATTGAAAATAAAAATCTTCTTTATTGTTTACCTTTTCAAACAACTTTTGTCCAATACTATCTTCAACAAAATTAATTTCTATATAATTAGTAAATTTATCCTTTAAAAGTTCACTACCAACATATCTAATAATATATGATTTACCAATTTGTCTTGCTCCATCAATGATCATAATTTTATTAGAATCGTTTTGTAAATAATTAATAATTTGTGATTCAATTTTTCTATGCAACATAATAAATTAACTCCTTACTAAACTTATTTTACACTTTTCCTATAAATTTTAATATCAGAAAATACACTTTTCCTATAATTTAGAGCCTCAAAAAATACACTTTTCCTATTTTTATTGTTTTTAGACAAATAAAAAGGTGGAGTTTTAAAATTCCACCTAATAAGTTTTGTTTATACTATCTAACTTTTTTACCAATTGCATAATAAGCAACATTTGGTAATTTAATTGGATTTAATACTGCTTTACCATCAAAGACTGTTGGATGTTTCATATATTCACAAATTTGTTCATCTGTTAAATTTTTGAATTCTTCTGAGTCATTTAAGAAAATAGCATAATCACAAGTTCTTAATGCTTCTTCTAAGGTCATTGCATATGTTAAATGTTGATCTGATTTCATTTTCTTTCTAAATGCTGCCGCAGTAGAAGGAACTGAATCATATGCAACAACTTTACCATCACTTGCAAGTAATCTTTCAATAACTTTGAATGCAGGAGATTCTCTAATATCATCTGCGTTACCTTTATAAGATAAGCCTAATACTGCAAATTTTCTACTAGCACATCCACCAGTTACTTCAGAAATCTTATTGATTAAAGCATCTGGACGATCATCGTTTACTTTATAAGCTGCATTGACAATTGATAATTTAACATCATTTTCTTTCGCAAGTTCTTGTAATACTCTAGTATCTTGAGGAATACCAGGACCACCGAAGCCAACACCAGAAGCTAAATATTTATTACCAATTCTTTGGTCTAAACCAATACCAAAGCTAACTTGTTGAATATCTGCACCTACTTTATCACATAAGTCTGCAATTTCATTGATATAAGAAATTTTAACTGCAAGATATGCATTTGCTGCATATTTAATTAATTCTGCAGATTCTGGAGAAACGAATAATAATGGAGCATCAAATCCTCTATATAATTCTTTCATGACGTTCTTTGCGTTGTTTGTAGAAACACCAACAACAATTCTTGCAGGTGTTAACATATCTTTCATCGCAGTACCTTGAGATAAGAATTCAGGGTTAGAAACAACATCAACTTTGAATTTGTGTTCTAAGCAAGTTTCCATATATTCTTTCATTGCTCTATTTGTACCAACTGGAACTGTTGTTCTTAAAATGACAGTAACATCTTGGTTGATATATTTACATGCTTCTTTTGCAACATTATATAAAGGAGCCATATCTAATTGACCAGGTTCACTTTCTTTTAATTCAATACAAAACATTAAGCAGTTTGCATAATAGATAGCATCACGATAGTCTGATGTAAAACGAATATTGACATCGTTTTTAGTAAGAATTTCTTCTAGTTTATATTCATTTCTTACTACTTCATTTCTTCTTAATGCCGCAATCTTCTTTTTATCAGAATCAAGTGCGAATAATTGATGTCCTTTTTCTGCGAAGCCGACTGTATTAACAAGTCCGACGAAGTCCATTCCGATAATTGTAATTTTCATTCTTTTAACCTCCAATTATTTTTTTGCATAACAATTATGTCATAAAGTTAGTTTTATCTCAAATTAAGAGCGCTTACATGACCCTAAGAATTTTTAAAATCCTATTATTTTCTTAATAATGGTCAGCAAAAATGCAAAATACCCACTTATATAATAAATCAAATTAGATTTTTTGGCAAGATGGCAACTTTCTTGCAAAACTACAAAAGCGCTCATTTTGTTGCAAATACTTCTAATAAATTGATTTATCGTAAATAATATCGTGAAAATAACTTTAAATTAAGTTATATTTATTATTGATTGGAGATTAGAACCATGGAATATAAAGAATGGAATCATTTAAATAAAATCATTGATTCAAAGAATCAATTTATCCCTTGCTTTGAATATGAAAATAAAGATCGTTTCTATATTGAACCCGCTTTTTATTTACAACTTCAAGGCGTCAAACTTCATTATGAAGAAAGATATGATGATGTAATCAAAGAAATAGAAAAAGTCGTCAAAGAAAATCATTTAGTAGTTTTTGAATCCGATGAAGAAAATCAAATCACTTTCGTTGATGGAGCGATTTATTTAACAATTCAAGATGTTTTAAATAGATTAAGAATTTTTATCGAAGATAAATCAAGAGGATCAGATTATGGAGATTAAAAAAGATAAATATCTTGCCAGCGTTGATTTAGATGCGACATTATTAAAAGATGATAAAACTATCTCCGAATTTTCTAAAAACTATATTAAAAAATTTGTTGAAGATGGAAATTATTTCATCATCAATACAGGTAGACCTTTTCAAAGCGCAGTAGATTTTTTAAAAATGTTAGATATCCATCAACCAGTCATTGTCAATAATGGAGGAGCGATTGTTTATTTTGATGAAACTTATTCCAAAGTCGTTGATTATGAAGCTTTTACAATGGATATAGAAACAGTTAAAAATTTCAACAAAGAAATAAAGACTTATTTAAATACAGCCATAGTCACTTCTTTATTCAATATCTATAGTTATGATTTCTCTTTATGCCCATTTTGGGTAATACATGAAAGTTCTATGGTTAAGTTTATTGAAGGAGATATTGTTACTTTATTAGAACATGAACCAATTAGAAGCGAATATTATGTCAAAGAAGCTTATATCAATGAATTTTTAAGCGTATTAGATAAATATAAAACTTATTTTAATATCATTGACTGGGGCGTTCATGAAAACGATATTCATTCATTTGAAGTTACATCTAAACAAGGAAATAAAGGTTCTACCATGCTATATCTAGCTTCTAAATTAGGAATACCTAAAGAAAACACCTTCGCATTTGGTGATCAACTTAACGATTTAGAAATGATTATCCAAGCTGGTGATGGTGTGGCCATGATAAACGGCAGAGATGAAGTTAAAAAAAAGGCCAAAAACGTCACTAAATATACTAATGACGAAGATGGCGTTGTTACTTATTTAATAGAAAATTTAAAGGACGCTATTTAGTTGTTTTAAAACTTCTACATCTTTAATTGATTTGATATTAGCCTTAATATTTAATCTACATCCATCATAGATACTTAAGCATAAATCATGAGCAATTTGAGAATCAGAAGTTACATTCTTATTACCAATTTCACAAAGTCTAGAAGATATTTCTTCTAGCTTTTTTGTTTCTATAAATAGTTTATAAGGTACCATGGCTGCATCAATACTGGATGAAGCAATTTTATCTTCATCTTTAGATCTATAAGCATCCATCAATTTAGAAAATGAGATAGAATCTTCATCCATTAATTTCTTTGCTTCTAAATCAATGGAATTAATTTCATTTATTAATGTTTCAACTTCTTTTGCTACTTCTTCATAGCCTTTTTTGTTCAAAGTAAAATTACATACCATCATATCAAGATTACACGCTAAAGAAAGAACCAATCCTAAAACCGATCCTCCTCCTGGAGTAGAAGTTTTTTCTCCTACTTTAGAAAGATATTCATTCACTTTTAAATCAAGAAAAGACATAAAATTACCTCCAAAGAAATATTACTAGTAATATTTATAGCAAATTAAGTATTTTTTTACACCTAAAAATAAATACAGTTGTAAAAAAAATTATAAAAATATATAATTATACCGTTAATTGAAAGGAGATTTACAAGATGAAAACAAAATATTCACGCATTTCTCTTATGATTATGGGATTATCATTATTAAGTGCAATATTCTTTTTACTAGTTCCAACAGTATATATTGTACAACAAAATAAAGTAGTAATGGGGTATACAACTGTATTTGGAGGACATTGTTTAAATTTCTCCACAACAGGAAACACAGTTTATTTTAGCCCAAATACAGGAAGCATTGTTACTTTCTGTTTATCACTCGCTTCTTTAATAGTTGTCGGACTATTTGGTAAAGAAAATAAATCACCATACTTCTTCAGTTTTTGTTTCAATGTAGCAGTATTTATTTTATGTTTCTTCCAAGCAACATTCTTCGTCGGTATGAATGGTACTGTTAATCGTTTACCAGTTACATATTCTGTAAACTTTGTAGGAGCATATCTAGTAATGGTTACTTCATTCTTAGGTGGAGTTATATCATTAGTTGGTTTATTCTATAAACCTAATAAAAGATATTAATTTAAGAGGTCACGAGACCTCTTTTAATTTGCCTTTAACAATGTTATATTTTATCTAAATTAATTTTATGATAAAATTAAATAAGGTGATGTTATGGAAAAAGATTCTTCTTTAAACAACTATATAAAATATACACAAAGTGAACTCAAAACTTCATCTATTTTTAATATTGATTTAAAATCAGATCAATATTTAAAGATTATGGAAGATGATTTTCTTCACCTTTTTAATGTCTTAAAAAAAGATTTACCATTAGTGTTTGTCCCTTTAATTAAAAGTGATAATAATGCGATTAATACTTATCGTAAAAGCGATAAATATGCCTTAAATAACGTTTTCACATCATTAGATGGAAGTGAACAAGAAAAGTTATTAAATTCCTTTTTAGAGCAATATAATAAAGAAATAGATTCTTCTTCATCTTCAAATTTATATCTATCGTTTGGTTATTTGAAATATTCATTAAATCCATTTCAAAAAGAAGTTTCTAATGCACCATTAATCTTTATTCCAGTAGAAAAATTATATATAAAAGATGGTTCATATTTCTTAAAATTAAACATCAATGATATTTTATTAAATGAAGCTTTAATTGAAAAAATCAAAAAAGAAAGATCGCTTGATTTATCTTATCCATTAGATTCTTCTTTTAATATCGCAAGTTATCTTTATTATGTCAATGCGAAAGTTAAACCATTAAACTGGAATATCAATAACTTTTTTATTCTCGGATTTTATCCTGTTAATAAATATTATGATTATAAAGTAATCATTAAAAATAAAGATAAAATATTGAGTCAAAAATTAATTAAGAAACTAACTTATTTAAATTCTGAATTCTTTAATTTTTCTTCTCATAATGATAATAACCTCGATCCTAAGTTTTTATCATTATTAGAATTATCCAATGAAGAATTTTCTGTATTAAAAAAAGTTGCTTCGAAAGATGATTTATTAATTCAAACAAATAACGAAGAATCATCCTTACATATTGCATCTAATATCATCTTATCTTATTTATTAAACAATCAAAAATTACTCGTTGTATATTCTTCTTTAGATTATAAAAACAAGTTATTAAATCTAATTAAGAATAATTCTTATAATGATTTTGTTTTATCATTAGATAATTCATTAAATGCAAAAAAAGATTTAATTTCTGATGTTACCAATATTGATAAATATTTAAATTATTCCACATATAAACAAAAAGATATCATCAATGAAGATATTAAAAACTATTACCAATCAAAGAATAATTTTAAATCATTATTAAATACTTTAAGAACTAAAAAGAATAATCTTGGTATCTCAATCAATAGAATTATTGAACTATATTATGAATTGAAAGATTATCCTTTAATTAATATGATAATTTTCTTTGTTTCTTATTTGTTGCTTG
>CAVJGK010000062.1:0-8505 GCA_963648895.1 Lachnospiraceae bacterium
TAATTTACTAACTCTTTTGTAGTTAATTTCATATAGTAAATTAATTAAATAGATAACAAACAAGCTAAAAATAAATAGTCCTAAGCAAATCCAAGAATTAGAATTATTAATACCTTCATGTGTTCTTATTGAAGAAACAAGCATAAATAAAAATAGCATCGAAATAATAATCGCAATTATAAATATTACGTTGATGATCGTAATTCTAATTTTAAGATTTTTAAACTTCTTTTCTTCCATAAACTTCACCTAATTAATTTTACAAAACAAACTTCAATTATACAATAAAAAAATCCTCCACAAGGGAGGACTTTAAGGTTGAAATTAAATTAAATTAGCAATTTTCTGCGAAGTATTTAATTGTTCTGACCATTTGTGATGTATATGAGTTTTCATTATCATACCATGAAACAACTTGGACTTGGAATAAACCGTCGCCGATTTTTGAAACCATTGTTTGAGTTGCATCGAATAATGAACCATATCTCATACCGATAACATCGCTTGAAACGATTTGGTCTTCGTTATAACCGAATGATGCTGATTGAGCAGCTTTCATTGCAGCATTGATGCCTTCTTTTGTTACATCTGTGCCTTTAACAACTGCAGTTAAGATTGTTGTAGAACCTGTTGGAACTGGAACTCTTTGTGCAGAACCGATTAATCTACCATTTAATTCTGGAATAACTAAACCGATAGCTTTTGCAGCACCTGTTGAGTTAGGAACAATATTAGCAGCACCTGCTCTTGCTCTTCTTAAATCGCCTTTTCTGTGTGGGCCATCAAGAATCATTTGGTCACCTGTATAAGCGTGGATTGTGCTCATGATACCTGATTGGATTGGAGCATAATCATTTAATGCTTTAGCCATTGGAGCTAAGCAGTTTGTTGTACATGAAGCTGCTGAGATAACTTGATCATCTTTTGTTAATGTTTTTTCGTTAACACCGAAGACAATTGTCTTTAAATCAGAACCTGCAGGAGCTGAAATAACAACTTTCTTTGCACCAGCTTGGATGTGAGCCATTGATTTTTCTTTTGAGCAGTAGAAACCTGTACATTCTAATACTACATCAACACCGATTTTACCCCATGGTAAGTCTTGTGCTTTTGGCATAGCGTAGATTGTGATTTCTTTTCCATCAACTGTGATAGAACCTGGAGTAACAACTGTTTTACCATCTTCAGCTAAAACTGGTTCTTTAGATGTAACTGTGTGTTTGTTTTCTCCGATATGACCTGCATAACCACCTTGTGCTGTATCATATTTTAATAAGTTAGCTAACATACTTGGGCTTGTTAAATCGTTAATAGCTACGACTTCGTAACCTTCTGCACCAAACATTTGTCTGAATGCTAAACGACCAATACGGCCAAATCCGTTAATTGCGACTTTTACTGACATAAATTAACAACCTCCTATAATTTATTGTTTTGTTTTGTCAACACCATCATTTTACTACATTTAAAATGTAATTAGTAATATTTTATTGATAATTTTTAATTTTTATTTATTTGTTGATTTGATCATTAATTCACACATCTTGTTAGAGAATGAAACAGGATCTTGTAAAGGCATACCTTCAATAAGCATTGCTTGGTCTAATAATAAATCAGCATAGTTAGATAATTCATCTTTATTTGTTTCATATAATGATTTTAAAGAATTAAAGATTGGGTGATGAGGATTGATTTCAAGAATCTTTTCTGCTTTTACTTCACCATTGCCCTTATTTTGAGCGAGGACTTTTTCCATTTCAAATGATAAGCCTTCACCAGAAACTAGACATACTGGAGAATCAACTAAACGTTTTGAAACAATAACGTCTTTAACTTTACCATTTAATGAATCTTTTAAAGCGGTGATAAAGTCTTTATTGTCTTCGACGACTTTTTCAATATCTTTCTTTTCTTCATCAGTTAATAGATCAACATTTTCACTAGAGATATTGGCAAATTCTTTATCTTGGTATTTGCCTAAAATTTGAATGCAGAATTCATCGATATCTTCATCAAGTAATAAAACATCGTAACCTTTTTGTTTTAATTTTTCCATTTGAGGAACATCTTTTTTACTTGTTGAAACATAATAGATCTTATTTTGACCTTCTTTCATTAATGAAACATAATCCTTTAATGAAATATGATCATCTCCACCTGTATGTTTATAAACTAATAAGTCTTGTAATAATTCATTTTTAGAACCATATGATTCATAAATACCATATTTAATGAAAGTACCATAATTATTCCAGAACTTTAAATAACGTTCCATATCACTATCTTTAATAGAAGATAATTCTTTGATAACTTTGTTTTCAATATTAGTAGAAATCTTTTTTAAGATAGCATTTTGTTGAAGAATTTCTCTTGAGATATTTAAACTTAAATCACTTGAATCAACTAAACCTCTGACAAATCTTAAATAATCAGGAACTAAGTCTTTACACTTATCCATAATAAAGACGCCTTTTGAATATAATGCTAAACCTTTTTCATAATCTCTTGCATAGAGGTTATAAGGAACTTCTCCTGGGATAAATAATAATGCATCGTAAGAAATATTACCTTCTACTTTGACATTGATTGATGTAAATGGATTAGAAAAATCATTAAATTTATCTTTATAGAAGTTATTTAAATCTTCTTCTGAGACATCTTTTTTAGGTTTCTTCCAAAGAGGAACCATGGAATTTAATGTAGTTAAAGTAGTAGTTTCTTTTGGATTTTCACCTTTTTCATCATATTCAGTTGTAGTGATATACATTTGAATTGGATATCTTACATAATCTGAATATTTCTTAACTAATGCTTCAATGCGGTATTGTTTTAAATATTCATCATAGTTTTCATCTTCTTTATTTTCTCTTAAATATAAAGTGATGGTAGATCCGCAGTCTTTTTTATCGCATTCATCAATGGTGTATTCATCTTCACCAGTAGATGTAAAGACATAACCTTTTTCTGAATATGGAGATTTAGTTTCAACAACTACCTTACTTGCAACCATAAATGCTGAATAGAAACCAACACCAAATTGACCAATAATATCAACTTCAGATGTTTTTCCATCTTCTTGTTCTTTCATCTTCTTAATGAATTCAGAACTACCTGAACTTGCAATAGTACCTAAGTTATTGTTAAGTTCATCATGTGTCATACCAATACCATTATCAGAAATGGAAATAGTTCTAGCTTTTTCATCTACTTGTAAGAAAATACGATAATCATTTCTTTTTTCTAACTTATCATCAGTTAAAGATAAATAATGATATTTATCAATCGCATCAGAAGCATTAGAAATTAATTCTCTTAAAAAGATTTCTTTGTTTGTATAAATTGAATTGATCATTAAATCTAATAATCTTTTTGATTCTGTTTTAAATTTATTTACTTCTGCCATAAATAGCCTCCTGGCACTCTTTTTAGCTAAGTGCTAAATACTATTATAGGAATATTTTTAGCAATGTCAACAATTGAGTGCTAAAAATTAATTTATTTTTTGGTAATCAAAAAGCGACCGCAGTCGCTTAGTTATTTATCTTTATTATTAGAAGGATCTTCCTTAGGTGGAAATTCAAATTTGAAGTTGACATATTTACCATTGAAATCTGCGACTAATATAGCCGAATAGGTTTTAGAAGTCTTTTTAGAAACTAAATCATCAAATTGAATTTGTCCTTTAGTAAAGATGGTTTTAGCCATTTGTTTAGTTAAAGGTTTTCCAATTGTTTCAAATAACTTATTATTCTTATATAAAGATAACCCACATCCTGTGTTGCAACAGCGATAAGAAAATTCTCCGTTTTCTATAAAGTTACCACATTTAGGACATTTACATAATTGTTTAGATTTTTCTACTTCAAAGATTCTTGGAGGGCGCCCCACTTGGAAAGTAGATTCTTTTGCGAGTTTAAATACTTCATTAATTTCATTTTCCGCGAGTTTAATTGAATCATCGATAGTTATTTCACCACGATAAACTCTTTTTAAAGATTTACCAAGTTCTGCCGTTTTTTCTTTTGGCATCATGATATTCAATTGAGATAATGTTTCAACATAATATTTACCCATTGGTTCTAGTTTATATACATTATCTTTCAAAGAAATATAATTTTGTTTTGTGGCATTTTCAATAATGCCAGATCTAGTTGCTTCAGTACCTAGTTCAATACCATCAAACATCGCTTTTAATTCTTCTAGTTCTTCTTTTTCTCCTTCATCTTCTTCTTTGGAAGATATTTCCTTTAAATTATCTTTAAATGGATTTTTTAAAAAATTATTTAAAGTTTCAACCGTATATCTTTTTGGAGGAGTAGATTCTTTTTCTTGAGGAATAAAATTGATGTTAACTAAATCACCGATTTTTAAATTAGGTAATGTTTTATCTTTCTTTTCTCGATCTTCAAATTTAGTCCAACCTTTTTGTAAGACAATATCTCCTGTTAATTTAAACATTTCGACATTATCACCTAAAGTTATTTCCATAGTGGAACGAGAAATTAAAAAATCTTCATTTGAAAATACCGCGAAGAAACGATGACAAATAGTTTGATATACATTGTATTCATCAGTAGTTAAATCTTTCTTACTTGGTATTTTATATGTTGGGGTAATTGCCGAGTGAGATTCAATTTTTGAATCATCAAAGATTTGTTTAGAATCTTTAAAACGAATATCAACATTTAAGTTTTTAAAGTTAGAGATGATTTCTCTAAATTTATTCTTTTCATTTTCCGCCAAGTATTGAGAAGGTGTACGAGGATAAGAAACATAACCTTTTTCATATAAATCTTGGATGATTTTTAAAGATTTATCCAAAGACATTTTATATTTTTTACCTAAATCACCTTGTAGTTTTGATAAAGAATATAACTTTCCTGGAGGAATAGTCTTTTTTTCAGAAGTAAGATTGGTAACTTTAGCTTGTAATGAATTATATTCGTTTGCTTTAGCTTTAGCTTTTTCTAACTCATCTTTTTCAAATTCTAATTTAGAAGTTAATTCAACTACTTCATCATTAGTTTTTTCTTTGGAAGATAAAACATAATATTTTCTTGGTACAAAGTTGACAATAGCCATTTCACGATTATAAATAGCTTCAACAATTGGTGCGATAACTCTTCCTACTCTTAAAAGAGTATGAGATTTAATCGTTGCAAAACGAGTTAAATTAATTCCATATAACCAGTCGATATAAGTTCGAGCCAATCCTTCATTAGCTAAAGAATCATATTGAGAATCATCTTTCATCTCAATTAATTCTTGTTTAATGGTTTTTGGTGTTTGATCAGGCATCCATAATCTTTTAATAGGAATTTGTTTTTTTAATGCATATTTTAAAATAATACGGACAATAATTTCCCCTTCACGATCACTATCACCGGCATTAATAACCATTTCACAATCATCGCGGTTAATTAAATCTCTTATTATTTTAAATTGTTTGATTATACCATCATCTCTTGTTAAACCAAATTTAAATTCTTCTGGATAGAAAGGTAATTCATCGATATTCCATTGATATTTTTGATTGATATCATAATCTTTTTTATACATTTCTACATCATATAATTTAAATAGATGCCCATAAGCAAAAGTAACGGCATATTCATCATTACTATAATAGCCGTTACCATGTTTCATATTTTTGTCGATTGCTGCGACAATATTTTTCGCAAGAGATGGTTTTTCTGCGATAATTACTTTCATACTATAATTTAGAAATAGCTAAAGCAATTCTACTCTTGATTTTTTCATCTTTTAATATTCTTAATACGTAATAGATATTAGGTGATTGCTTGCTTCCTGTTAAAGCGATTCTTACCATTTCAGCAACATCGCCAACTTGACCTAAGTATAAATCTTTATTTGCTTTATATACTTTGTTATTTTCCGCAAATTTATGTCTTGCGCCTAATTCTTTTAAACCATTGAACCATTCTTGTTCTGTACCTGAATAATCTAATGTATCAACAAAGTCTTGTAAGACTTCTTTAATGACATTTTTATCCATATTAGGATTCCAAGGTAGTTCAAAATTCATCATTTCTAGATAATATTTATCATAGAAGAATTTGATTTTGCCTAAGATATCAGAATAGATTTCATAGTCTTTTCTTGGGTTTTCTTTATCTTTTTCAATAGACATAATTTGAGTAAAGTAATCTTCATCTTTAATGATTAAATTATATAATTCTTTGTTATAATCATTAGCCCAAATCTTAACAACTTGAGTCATCTTTTCACCAGAATAAGTACCTAATAATTCTTTAGAGAAATATTTAACCTTATCTAAATCAAATAAAGCTCCATCTAAAGACATCTTATCAAAGCTGAATGTGAAATCATCTAAGGTCTTATCTTTATTTTGGATTTGCCATTCTTCATAGTTAGAATTTGCGATTGTAAATAAATATTGTTTAAATGCATAAACTGGGAAACCATCTTGTAAGAAGAAAGAACAAGCTGCTTCATTATCTTTACGTTTAGATAATTTTCTTCTTACGCCGTTATCTTTTTTCATGATAACTGGTAAGTGAGCGTATTTAGGTGCTTCCCAACCCATAGTTGAGAATAAATCTAAATGGATAGGTAAACTTGGTAACCATTCTTCACCACGAGTAACAATAGTAGTTCTCATAAAGTGATCATCTACTAAATGAGCGAAATGGTATGTTGGTAAACCATCAGATTTTAAAATGACAATATCTTGATCATTTTCTGATAATTCTAAATCACCACGAACTAAATCGTGAACTTTGACCTTATTTTCATGATTACCTAATGATTTAAATCTAATGACATATGGTTGATCATCAGTAATTCTTCTAATTTGTTCTTCAATATCATAGTTTCTGCAGATTGCATATTGGCCATAATAACCAGGAATGATTTTATTTTCTTCTTGTTTCTTTCTTAATTCATCTAATTCTTCTTTAGTAGAGAAACAAGGATAAGCTCTTCCTATTTCAATAAGGTGTTTAATAACTACTTTATAGATATCTGCACGTTGAGATTGAATATATGGTCCATAATTACCTTCTTCATGATCACCATAATATCCTTCGTCATTGATAACACCAAATACTTTTAATTGATCAATTAATTCTTTGCCAGAACCTGCAACTTCTCTTTTTGTATCAGTATCTTCAAGTCTAATATAGAAAATACCATTAGATTGAGTCGCGACTTTTTGAGCGACTAAGCTTGTAAATAAGCTACCTGTGTGTAAAAAGCCTGTTGGAGAAGGAGCAAAACGAGTTACTTCTTGTCCTTTTTCTAAGTTTCTTGATGGATATCTTTTTTCTAAATCATCAATAGTTTCAGTAATTGTTGGGAATATTAAATCCGCGAGATCTTTTAATGTGTGCATAATTTCCTCCTATTTTTGTGGTTCTACATAGAATCGGCCTTCTAAGGCAGAAACTTTAGTTACAACGACGAATGCTTTTTCGTCGATTTGTCTAATAATCTTTAAAGCTTGTTTAACTTCTTTTTCAGAAACAACTGTATAAATAACGAGTTTATTTTCTTTTGTATAAGCTCCCTTACCTTCAATGATAGTTGCGCTATGAGGGAAGTAAGAGATGAGTAAATCTGGTAATTTTTCATTTTCAGTAATGATTTGAATTTGTGATTTACGATTTTTAACAACTAATTTATCAACAACTGTTGAATTTACGAATAAATAAATAAGGCTATACATAATCATTGTTATATATAAAACGCTCTTAATTTCAATCATATTTAAAATTGTATAAGTAATTAAAATTACCGAATTGATCAATAATGATACATGTCCAAATTGAGCATTTGGATTCTTTAAAGTAATATACATTGAAAGAATATCAGTTCCACCTGATGAGTGTCCTGCTTTAACTGCAATTACAACTGATACACCAGTACATAAACCAGCGAATAAAGATCTTTCAAATAAGTTTAATGTAACGCCATATGCTTCTGCAGCTTTATCATAGAACATCGTACATAAATCCATTGGGATAATATTTACAAATAAGAAATAAAATCCAATGTTAATCGCAGTAAATAAAGTAAATTGTTTACCAATCTTTCTAAATGATAATACCGCTAAAGGAGCATTGATCAATACATAACAAGCTGATTGAATAATATAACCCAATGTAGTATTTCCAATCATATATTGTGAATCCATACCAAATATTTCACATATTTTGACAATAACTTGGCTAGCTCCACCTGCTCCACCTGTTACGAATGTAGTATCTCCCGTTGGAGGAGCGACAAATGTTTTATAGCTATAAGCATAAATGAAAGCACTTAATGCCGCGGCTAAAATAGTTACAATGTATGACATAGTTATTCTTAAAGATGGATGATCATACATGTAATCAGTTAAATCTTTTCTAATTTTTTTAAAAGGCATAATATATCCGTCTCCAAATCACTAATATTTTAATCACTACATTAAAATAAATCTAGATTTATTTAATCTAAATGAAATATTTATAGATGAGATACGAT
>CAVJGK010000063.1:0-8411 GCA_963648895.1 Lachnospiraceae bacterium
CTCTATAACAATATTTCTATACTACATATATTACGAGGGAGATAATTATATGAAAGCTATCAAAAAAATATTAATTGTGCTAGTTGCCTTTATTTCATTATATTTTATAGTTGCATTATGTATTTATACTTCATTTTTTGGTCCTAGTATAACTATTGATTATTCAAAAGAATCCTATATTTATGTTTATGGAGGCGATCTTGTTGATCCACATTCAAGTTGTATATATTATGATAAAATAATAAATTATGAAGTGAGAGATACTATTTATAATAATACTGTTCGTAGCGCTGAAAGAACTTTTAACAATTATGAAATAGGTATATTTGAAAATGATGTATATGGAAAATATTATTCTTATGTTTCAAGGGCATCAAAAAAGAGTGTTGTTATAACAGATAATGAAGAAAATAAATATGTTATTGGATCTAGAAATTTAGAAGATACTTTAACTTTAATAACTAATATCATTAATAATACTAATTTAAATGTCAGTTATAATTAAAGCATTAAAAATCGGTTTTTACCGATTTTTATTTTTGAATTAATTATATTTAATCTTTTATAAAAAAATGATATTGTATATTAGTATTGGAAATGGGGGAAAAGAATTTATGGGTCTATTATCAAAAGATGCGTTCGTATTTAAAAATGGTGAACCTATTATGGCTATTAATGACATCGCTAAAAAGAAGATTGCGGCAGGGGAAAGCGTTATTAATGGTTCAATAGGCATGTTATTTGATGAAGATAAAAAACTTGCAGAATTTACTTTAGTTAATGAATTATTACAAAAATATGCTTCATTACCAGAAACTAGAAAATACGATTCTATGGCTGGTGATAATTCTTATCATGAAGGTGTTAAAAACTGGTTATTCCATTATTGTGATATGGGAAATACATTTATTGATGTATGTGCGACTATGGGGGCAACAGGCGCATTAGCGATGGCTATTAAATCTTATGGTGAAATCAATCAAGATATCTTAGTCCCATCTATTAGATGGACTAATTATGATTCATTAATTTTAGAAGCAAAATGTAATCCAGTTGAATATTCTTTATTCGATGAAAACGATAAATTTAATATTGATTCAATTAAACAAAAAGTTGATGAATCTATCAAGAAATTTGGAAGAGCATTCTTATTAATTAATGATCCATGTCAAAATCCTTCAGGCTATTCATTAAGCGATGAAGATTGGGACAATGTATTAAGTTATTTAAGTGAAGTTTCTAAAACTCATCCAGTCGTATTAGTCGATGATGTTGCATATATCAATTTCAAAGGTGTTCCATATGAACCAATCTTTGAAAAAATGTCTAAATATTTAAATGATAATTTAATTATATTAATCGCTTTTTCTGCGTCAAAAAGCCTTCAAATTTATGGCCTTAGAGGCGGAGCATTATGCGCATTAACAAGTTCGGAAGAAAACTCAAAAGAATTTAAACTTGCATCAAATTCTTATTCAAGAACTACTTGGTCAGGACCAAATCATCTTGCAACTAATGTTATGAGCGCAATCTTCCATGATAAGCCTCAAATGCTTGAAATGAAAACAAGATTAACAGATTATACATTAATGATTAAAGAACGCGCAGATATCTTTATTAAAGAAGCAGATGAATGCGGACTTCCTTATTATCCATTCTATGGAGGCTTCTTTATCTTAGTAAAATGTCCTGATAATAATAACCATGAAATCTTTGAAAAATTAATGGAAAAGAACATTTTTATTGTCCCAATGTGTGAAGGATTAAGAATCTCTATTGCTTCATTAAACAAAAAAGAAATCACTGGTTTAGCAAAAGCTATTAAAGAATGTATGTAAAAAAGCAGTTAACCTGCTTTTTTATTTTCCTTAGATATTTTAAAATATCTAAACATATGATAAAATACATCTAATTATGCGGTGAGGTAATTACAATGAGTGAAAAGAAAAAGAAAAACAATTCCACAATCGAAATATCAAAACTACTAAAAGAAGAAACAGAAGCACCTATTTTAGACGATGATTTAAAAGATTTAGAAGAAACACGTGAATTTAGAAAAATTGAAACTAAAAACGGTGAATATATCACTCGTTATAATCCTAATTTGGAACATGGTTTATCTTCTTCACAAGTTGAAAATAGAATTAAAGATGGTTTAACTAACAAAACCAAAGATAAAAACCAAAAAACTGTTTTAGGAATTATCGCTAAAAACTTATTTACTTTTTTAAATATCTTATTGTATATCATTTTCATTTTGTTAATCATCTCACAAATCAATAAACCATTTAAAGTTACTAATTTATCTAATTACTTCTTTATGGCAATTATTGGGGCAAACTTAGTAATTGGAATCTATCAAGAAATTAAAGCAAAAATAATTGTTGATCGATTGGCTTTATCTACTAAAAACCATATTAAAGTTCTACGCGATGGGGAAGAAAAAGAAATCTTTTCAGAAGAAGTGGTTTTAGATGATATTGTTTTATTATCTGTTGGTCAAAAGATTGTCGCTGATTCTATTGTTGTAGAAGGAAGTGTTGAAGTTAATGAATCAATGCTAACTGGTGAATCTTTACCAGTTAAAAAGAATGTTGGAGATATGGTATTTGCAGGAACTTTCGTTTCAGCAGGATCTTGTAAAACAAAAGTTGAACGCGTTGGTAATACTTCATATATTTCTTTACTTCAACAAAGAGCGAAGAAAGAAAAGAAAACCAATTCCGTCATTCTTAGATCTTTGAATATTATCATTCGCTTAGTTAGTATTTTAGTTGTACCATTTGGTATTTATAATTTTATGACTAACTGGTGGAAACACGGTTGGACTACTGATTTTGTTACTTTACAAAATATTTTAGGAACAACATGTGGCTCGATGGTCGCAATGATTCCTTCAGGATTATATTTAACTACATCGGTTAGTTTATTTGTTTCTATTGCCACTTTAGCAAGAAGAAAGACTTTAGTTCAAGATGCTTATTCAATTGAAATGTTGGCTCGTACTGATTGTTTATGCTTAGATAAAACAGGTACAATCACCGATGGAACAATGAATGTAGTCGATGAATTAGATTTAAATAAGTCAGATTATAATTTAGATGAAATAATTGGTGATTTATTAGATGCTTTTGAAGATAAAAACTTAACTTCAGTGGCGATTTTAAAAGCTCATCCAAGTGTCAAAAAATATCAAGTAATTACTAAATTACCTTTCTCAAGTTCTAGAAAAAAATGCGGCGTTAAATTTTCTATCGGTAGCTTTGTATTAGGCGCACCTGAATTTGTTATTCCTGAAGAAAAAGAATTATTAAAGAAATTTGAAGAATACACATCTAAAGGTTTAAGAGTATTAGTTTTATGTAAAGTTGATGATTTAACTTCTGAAGATGTTCTTGGTTCTATAACTCCTTTAAAAGCATATTTGATTAAAGACCATATTAGAGAAGAAGCTCCTGCAACATTAAAATGGTTCGCAGATAATGGAGTAGAAGTAAAAATCATCTCTGGTGATAACGCTTTAACAGTTAGCCAAATCGCTAAAGAAGCAGGCGTTAAAGATGCAGATAAATACATATCTTTAGAAGGGATGCCTCTAGAAGAAGTTGCTTCAATTGCAACTAAATATAATGTCTTTGGTAGAGTTGCTCCTGAACAAAAAGCAACACTAGTTACTGCTTTAAAAAAGGCTGGTAAAACAGTCGGTATGACTGGGGATGGTGTTAATGATATTCTTGCTTTAAAACGTGCGGATTGTTCTATTGCGATGGCAAGTGGATCAGATGCAGCTAAAAATGTTTCAAGCATTGTTTTAATTGATTCTAACTTTGCAAGTTTACCAAAGGTTGTTTCAGAAGGTAGAAGAGTTATTAATAACATTACTGCAGTTGCTTCTTTATTCTTGATGAAAACTATCTTTGCGTTCATTCTTACAGTTTCAACATTATATAAATTCCAACCAAGTTTCTTACTGGTATTAGAAATGTTTGGCATTGGTATACCAAGTTTCTTACTTGCTATTTCACCAAATGATGCGCCAATTAAAAAAGGTTTCTTAACAAGTGTTTTAACCCATTCTCTCCCTGGAGGAATTGCTTATGCAGTAGGTGTTATTGTATTAATCTTATTAAATTCATACAATGCATTTTCTATTAATCCTTCTAACGATATGATGATTACTACAACAATGTGTGGAATTTATATTTCTGTTATGGGTATGGTTACTTTATTTAATCATTGTTTACCATTTAATAAATTTAGAATTGGTGTTTATTCATTGATGTTTGTTTCCACATTCGTAACTATCTTTACTCCATTTAATAAAGCTACTGGTTATCATCCATATGAACTTAGTATTCATCATTGGTTGATTATAATAATCGCTTTAATTCTAGGAATTGGGTTCTATGTAGGCATTTGTTATTTCTGTGATAGATATTTATTTAAGAATAATAAAATAAAAATAAAAGGAGAAGAATGATGTTAGATTTTGATTTTTGTTCTCCAACAAAGATTTATTTTGGTAAAGGTAAAGAATCTTTAGTTGGTAAGATTATTAAAGAATATGGATTTAAAAAAGTATTAATTCATTATGGTAGAACTTCTGTTGTTAAAAGTGGATTATTAGATTTAGTAAAACAAAAACTTGAAGAAGAAAATATTGAATATGTTTTATTAGGAGGAGTTGAAGCTAACCCTGATGTATCTTTAGTAAGAGAAGGAATAACTCTTGCTAGAGAACAACATGTCGATTTTATCCTTGCTTTAGGTGGAGGATCAGTTCTTGATTCTTCTAAGGGAATCGCTCATGGAGTTTATTATGAAGGTGATGTATTAGATATATCTAAAAAGATATATGTATCTAAAAAGGCATTACCAATTGGTTCTATTATCACCATTGCCGCGGCAGGAAGTGAATTATCCACATCTTGTGTTATTTCAGATCGTAGCAGTCAATTTAAAAGTGGATTTAATTCGGAATTAAATAGACCATTATTCGCGATTGAAAATCCTGAATTAACTTATTCATTACCAAAAGAACAAGTAGGTTATGGAATTGTTGATATAATTTCACATACATTTGAAAGATATTTTAATAAAAGTGATGATTGTCAATTATCAGATTATTTTGCCGAAGGTTTAATTAAAGATGTAATAAAAGCGGCCAATATCTTATTAGATAAAGATTTCTATGATTATGATGCAAGAGGACAAATTATGCTTGCAAGTAGTTTATCTCATAATGGATTAACTTCTTTAGGAAAGAATTCTTATATGCCAATCCATCAATTAGAACATCAACTTTCTGGAATTAAACCACATGTTCCTCATGGAGGAGGACTTGCAATATTAATTCCAAGTTGGATGGAAGTTTGTTATAAATATGATGTGGAAAAGTTTTATAAATTCGCAATTAATGTCATGGAAGTTAAACCAAATGATGATAAACAAAAAGCTATTGTAGAATCTATTGAAAAACTTAGAAATTTCTTTATAAAATTAGGAATGCCTACAAGTTTAAATACCTACGATATTAGTAAAGATGATATAATGTTCATGGTCAATAATTTCTCAAAGAATGGAACTTATACTTTCCCAAGTAATATTCCATTAAATAAGGGATTAAGCGAAGAAATTTATTTGAATGCTTTAGGAGGAAAATAAATGGAAGAAGTAAAAAAAGAAGAAAAGCCATATTTTAATTTTTCATGGGTAGTTTATATTGGCATGGTAATTATTGGTTGTGTTTTAGCAAGAGTTTTAATTAATCAATTCAATGTTACAACAACTGATATGCCATTTGTTGTATTTAATATCTTAATGATTGTATATGGATTTGTAAGTTGTGTATTAGTATATCAATTAGGTAAAGTAATTTTCTCTTTACTTGCAGGATTTAAAATTGTTTCTATTAACGTATTATTAGTTGGCGTTAAATTCGTTAATGGTAAAGCTAAATTCTATTCAGGAGCAAGAGATGATTATTCAGTTAGAGTACAAATTGCACCTAGAAAAGAAAAAACTAATTTAGCATTAGCTCTATGGGGTGGTACTCTAGCGACATTAATCGCAATTGCCTTAACATATGGATTAGTATTTGGATTAAATGCAGATGGAAATATGAAATATTTCTTTATTGTTAGTTCATTCTTCTATGCTTTCAATTTAGTCTTATATATCATTCCTACAAGAATGGATCATTTAAACGATGGTTTTACCTTAGCTTTACTTGCAAAAGGTAAAGAATATAAAGAAATCTTATTAAGAAATTATCGTAACTTAGATGCTTTATATTCCAATAAAGAATTAGAATATAACGATTATGGTGAATCTACTCATCCATTTGCCTTAGAAGGAGATATTTATAATTATTTCTATTTAGTAAGTCATAATGAAGAAGAAAAAGCTGACGCCCTTGCTTCATTTATGGCAAGTAAGAATAAATTCTTCATCGAAGAAAAACATTCAACAACAGCTTTAGTCTCAAAAGTATATGGAATGTGTGCAAAAGATCAAATTGAAGAATTAAAAGATTATTATTGGAAGATCGATGTTTCATCAAGAAAAATCTTTATCAATAAGAATAACCTTGAATCAATTAAAACAGCATTATTTATCTTTGGCTTTATTGATGAATCTGAAGAAGAATTTGCAAAAACATTACAAAGTGTTGAAAAGGCGAAAAAGAGATATCTTTATTCTGAACGTGTTGAAATCGAATCTAAATTAATTGATGAAGTAGTAGCAAAAGTTCATTCCGCTCATCCAGATTGGTTTTCAAGTAGTGAAGAAACAAAATAATAAATCGATTTAAAAGCAAAAAGCATTAGTGAGAACTAATGCTTTTTTGATCGCTAATTTTCATTAATTACACGTTTTTACACCCTCTAAATACCCATTAATTGCACGTTTTAATATTATCTATTAATTCATTAAGAGTTTGTTTTTCTAATGCGTTAATTAAAAATGGTACATTATAAAACGGAACTGTAAGTATTTTGCTACTTTCATCATATCCTAATTTATTTTCAGATATTTTAACTGCGATAAATAACTTGTTATGATTTTTATATTTATCTAATGAATCTAAAGAACCTTTTGATTTTTTGACATCAATAGGAATAATATTTGAATCATATTCAATTATAAATTCAAACTCTGAATTACCTTTGCCTTTCCAATAAAATAATTTATAACCAGCATTTACTAATTCTATTGCAACATAATTTTCAAAGAATATGCCTGATAAAGAATTTCTTGAACTTTTGTCTATGAAAGTAGTAGGATTAACTCTACTTTGATATGAAAATAAACCAATATCAGATAGATATAAACGATAGAGAGATTCTTCTGTATCGATTAAAGGAATTGTTACAGTTTCTTTAACTAAGGATGACTTATTTACAATATAGGCTAAAGTAAGCCAATCGATAGGAGAACGCATATCTCTATTTCTTGATCCGCTTTCTATTAATGAAGATTTAAAATTTTTAGATTCTTTGTTTAGTTGAGTGAAAATACTACCAAATATTGTTTTCGCTCTAATAATTGATTCTGGACTAGCTTGATATAATTCCATATCAGATAGATAGTTATCATATAATTCTTTTAATACTTCTCTTGATTGTTGGAAATCTTTCGTTTTTAAAAATACATCAACTGCTTCAGGCATTCCTCCAACAAGAAGATATTCATAGAATATTTCAATGGCTTTGGAATGAACTAAGTCATCGCATTTTTCACCTTTATTAAATGAATTGATTAACTTTTCGTACAATGATTTATTTCTATTAATTAAAAATTCTTCAAAGTTCATTGGATAAATAGTTAATTGATTTATTTTACCTACAGGGAAGAGAAATTGATTATTAATTCCATTTCCTCTTTTTCTAGTTTCTCTTTGGATTTTAATTCTTACCATCGATCCAGTAACAATTATTGGTACTTCTTGATAATCTTGACAAAAATATTTCATTAAAGTGATTATAGGTAAACATTCTTGTGCTTCATCAAAAATTAATAAAACATTTTTATCAATCACTATATCGTTTTCAAGCTCTAAATAATTAATAATTTCTTTAGCGTTGACATGATTCATACAATAGTCGACAAAAGCGTGATTTGTTCTACAATCGATATAGATATATTTATCTTTAAAATATTGTTCGGCAAAAATGTCTTTTATGAGAGTTGTTTTACCTACTTGTCTAGCTCCCCAAACCATTAAAGGTTTTCTTCTATCGCTATTTAACCAATTAACTAAGTTATTTATATATTTTCTATACATATCTATCACCAATTATAATTTACAATTTTTTAGTATTGTTTTCAACTTAAAATTGATTAATTGCACGTTTTGACACCCTTTGAACACCCATTAATTACACGTTTTAGCACCCTCTGTACACACA
>CAVJGK010000064.1:0-8183 GCA_963648895.1 Lachnospiraceae bacterium
TGTATACTTAATATGGTCTATTTTGACGTTATGGAGGTAAGTATGAAGAATATCATTTTCCTTGAAGAAGCTACTAGTACTTCTATTTTCCAAAAACCATTGTTTTATATAATCATTGGCTTAATTGTTGTTTTAGTTGTCGCGATTGTTTTAATTTATTTCTTTGTTGTTAAATCTAAACAAGAGACAAGAACGATGGTAGAACTTGAAAAAAAATATAAATCCATTCATGCAATGCTAACTGAAGATATTGAAACTTATCTTGAAAGATTAAAAGCAATATCTCAAAAGAATGTTGAATATGTTGACGTTTCTGAAGAATGTCAAGAACGTTATCAAGAAATATTACAAAATAATGATCGTGAATCATATGTCGCAGTTGATGGATTAAAATCAACAATGAATGAAAAGAAAAAACATTCTAGCAATAAAAATCTTATCGATTCCACTAAAAAAGTTATTTTTGAATTTGAAAGAAAAGTCACTGAATTATATAACGATTTAGGTAAGATTTTACAAAAGGATGAAGAATATCGCCAAGGCAATATTGATCTATCTAGAAAATTTAGAGCCTTAAAAGAAAAATATGAGCTTCACAAAACTGAATTAACTTTAATGGAAGATTCTTTTAGCAAAGTTTTTGATAAGATTCAAAAAATCTTTGATGAATGTGAAGAACTTTGTTCTAGTGCCAGATATGATGAAGCTAATGAAAAACTTCCAACTGTTAAACAAGTTGTTGATGCTTTAGAAGAATCATTTGATCAATTACCTACTTATTGTATGAAGGTAACTAAGATTATACCTGCAAGAATTGAAGAAGTTAAATCACGTTATGAACAATTACAAAATGAAGATTATCCTTTACATCATTTAAAAATTTCTCAAAAACTTGAAAACTATAATTCCAAATTAGAAGAAATTACTCATAATTTAAGAACATTTAAATTCTCTAATGTCGGAAGTGATTTAGATATCATTGATGAAGATATCATGAACATTTTTAAATCATTTGATGATGAACAAGAAGCAAAAAAATATTTTGATGAAAATTGCGATAATATGTATAACCAAACATATGAATTAGAAAAGCAATTTAAGAAAATTAAAAGAGCATTACCAAATTATCAAGAAGTTTATTTAATCCAAGATAAATATTTAGATAAGATTGAAGAACTTGAAACCGATGTTAATAACGTTCAAACAATTAAAAGAGATCTTGATAATTATATTCATTCTGCCGCAAGACAACCTTATACATTAATTGTTCGTAAGATTCATGATATGAGTGATGAAATGATTAGAATTAATCAAATTATTGGTGATTTTAATTCTTATTTATTATCGCTTAAAAATGATGCTGAAAAAGATTATAAAGCAATTTGTGAATATTATTTAAAATTAAAAGATAGCCAAGCTATTTTAAGAGATATGGCAGTTCCTGATTATACTTCAAGATTAAAAATCAATTTTGATAAATCATTTAAATACTTAGAACAAATCGGTGATATCTTTAAGAAAAAACCAATTGATGTTACTAAAGCTAATGAAATATTATTAACTGCCCAAGATACAATTGAAACATTGATAAGCGATATTGCAGAACAATCAAATCAATGTAAATATGCAGAAAATTCTATTGTTTATGCAAACCAATATCGTCAAGGATTTATGGAATGTAAATTCACCCTTGATAGCGCAGGAACTTCTTTCTTTGAATCGGATTTTACTAGAACTATTGATGAAACAGTCGCAATTATTAAAAGAATGCGCCCTGATCAAAATAAGTAGGTGACAAAATGATATATTTTGATAACGCAGCAACAACAAAATTGAATAAAGAAGTTCTTGCTTCTTTTAATAAAGTTAACGAAAGATATTTTGCCAATCCGGCTTCTAATCATAAATTAGGACTAGAAGTTTTATCTTTAGAAGATACAGCAAGAAACCAAATCGCAAAATTATTAAATAGAAGTGAATCAGAAGTTATTTTTACTTCTGGAGCATCGGAAGCTAATAATCTAGCAATTAAAGGAACATGTTTAAAATATAAAAACCGTGGCAATCATATTATTACTACTAAGATTGAACATCCATCAGTTTTAAATGTCTTTAAACAAATGCATGATTTATATAACTTTGATGTCACATATTTAGATGTAAATACTAATGGTGAAGTTGAACTTGAAACATTAAAAAAAGCAATAAGAGATGATACCATTTTAGTATCTATTATGAGCGTCAATAACGAAGTTGGAAGTATTAATGATATTGTTTCAATCGGTAAATTATTAAAACAATATCCTAAAATTATCTTCCATAGTGATGCAACTCAAGCAATGGGGAAAATTAATTTAGATTATTCTGATGTTGATTTATTAACAATGTCCGCTCATAAGATTAATGGTTTTAAAGGAAGTGGGCTACTTATAAGAAAAAGAAATATTGATTTAGTTCCTTTAATCGATGGAGGAGGACAAGAATTCGCCCTTAGATCAGGAACTAATAATTTTCCAATTGAAGTAGCGATGGCTAAAACTTTACGTATCGCTTTTGAAAATTTGTCTTCTCGATTTGAATATGTTTCAAAAATTCATGATTATATGTATGAAAAATTATCATCTTTAGAAGGAATAGAAATTAATTCACCTAAGAATGGTTCTCCATACATCATCAATTTTAGCGTCAATAAAAAAGCGAGTGTTGTACAAGAGGGTTTATCTTTAAAAGAAATTTATGTTTCTACTAAATCAGCTTGTTCAAGCAAGAAAAAACCATATAGTTATGTAATTGAAGCAATGGGATATGATATTGAAAGGGCAACTAATGCTATAAGAGTTTCATTTTCATATGAAAATAAGTTAGAAGAAGTAGATATCTTTATTGAAGAATTACAAAAGGTATTAAAGAGTATTAAATAAAGGAGAGATTATGTACTACGATAAAATATTTAAAAAAGAATTTAAATTAGCACTTAAAAAGATTAAAGAATATGATAGAATTTGTGTTTTCCGTCATCAAAGACCAGATGGTGATGCATTTGGTTCTCAATTAGGACTTGTTACTTGGTTAAGAGATAATTTCCCAACTAAGAGTGTTCATTATGTAGGAGAAGATTCTCTTACATATTCTGAAAATGTCTTCCCAAAGATGGAAAAAGTTGATGATTCATGGTTTGATAATCCTTTTTTAGCGATTATTGTCGATACTGGTGATACAAAAAGAATTTCTGATGATAGATATAAAAAAGCACAATATAAAATTAAATTTGACCACCACCCAAATATTGAACCTTATGGTGATTTAAATATTGTCGCTAATGAAATTGCTGCATGTGCTGAATTAGTCGCAGATTTTTGTTATACATATTCAAAAAAATATCCTTTAAGCAAGACTGCATGTAAATATTTCTTTACTGGTATTGTTACTGACTCTGGTAGATTTGTTTTCCCATCTACTTCTAAAGAAACATTCAATATCGCAAGTATGTTACTTGAATCAAATTTAAAACCAAGTAAAGAAGTCTATTTACCTTTATATGAAAAAGATGTTGAAAGCTTAAAATTCCAAAAATTTGTTTTAAACAATATGGTTTTCACTCCTAAAGGTGTAGCGTATTATACTTTAATGCAAAAAGATTTAGATGAATTAGGCATTGATAATGAAAGAGGTAAAGAACATTTATCATTAATGTCTAATATTAAAAATGTACCAATTTGGTTCTGCGTTACAGAAATCAGCGCAAAAAACGAATTTAGAGTATCTATTAGATCTAAAGAAATCGATATTTCGACAGTTGCAAGTAAATATCGTGGAGGAGGACATAAAAATGCATCTGGTGCAACTTTATTATCCATGGATGAACTTCCTTCATTAATCAAAGATTTAGAAGATTTAATTTAATGAATATCGATTCATATTTAAATAAATATCCATCTTTAAAAGATAAAAATATCTTAATAACTGGGGCTAGTTCTGGACTAGGATTAGCCCTAGTTTCTTTGATTTTAAAAAAGAATGGAAATGTTATTTTAGCACTTAGAAATTTAAAAAAAGGTGAAAGCATTGTTCATGATTTAAAAAATCAATATCCTGAAAATGAAATTAGTTTATTAGAATTAGATCAAAGCGATTTTAAATCAATTGAATTATTCGCGTCTAATTTAAAATCCAAGTTCACGCATATTGATTATTTTATCTTTAACGCGGGAGTTTATACTTCTAAAGAAGATTATAAATCAATTGATGGATATGAATTAACATTCGCGACTAATTATCTAGGCGTTTATAAATTATATTTTTCCTTAGAAGATTATTTCTCTATCAATAAAACTAGATTAATATTTGTCACATCATTGACAGGATTTTATGCAAAGAAAGTTAATGTCAATAAAAGCAATAATTTATCAAGAAAGTATATGTATGGCTATTCTAAATACTGTCTTGATAGATTATTTTATGAAATTAGTTTAAAAAATGATGAAGGAAGATATTTTTTAATCCATCCAGGAGTAACTTCCACAAATATTATTTCTTCTTCCAAAACTGGAATTAAAAATAAATTTAGTCTATTAAAACATCACCTATTTACTTTTTTTACTCATGATGTATATAAAGCAAGTTTAATATATTTAGAAGCGATATTTACTCAGGACAAACAAAAAGTGTATATAACACCAAGAGGATTATTTCATGTTTCTGGATATCCTTATAAACAAGTTCTTCCTTCTTATATGAAAAAAGGAGGGATTATTGAAGAAACAAAATTATATTTAAAGGAGGCAATAAATGCTAGAAGTAAGTAATGTATCAATGCAATTTGGAGGACGTGTTTTATTTAAAGACGTCAATATATCTTTCCAAAAAGATAACTGTTATGGAATTATCGGGGCTAATGGAGCTGGTAAATCAACCTTTTTAAAAATCATTTCCGGAGAATTAGAACCTACATCTGGAAGTGTTGTTTTAACTGAACATGAAAGAATGTCAATTTTAAAACAAAATCAAAATGCTTATGATGAATATACATTAGTTGATGCAGTTATCCAAGGCCACCCACGCTTAGTTGAAATCATGAAACAAAAAGATGAACTTTATTCTAAGGTTGATTTTTCTGAAGCAGATGGTATTAAAGCGGCAGAACTTGAAAATGAATTTATGGAACTTGATGGTTGGGAAGCAGATTCTAACGCAAGAACTATGTTATCCAATTTAGGTATATCAGAAGATAAGCACGATATGTTAATGAAAGAAATCGATGCTAAAGAGAAAGTTAAAGTCTTACTTGCTCAAGCATTATTTGGTAATCCTGATATTTTATTATTAGATGAACCTACCAATAACCTTGATGCTATTGCAACATCTTGGTTAGAATCTTTCTTATATAGTTTTACCAATACTGTTATTATTGTTTCTCATGACCGTCACTTTTTAAACAAAGTATGTACAAGAATTTGTGATGTTGATTATGGTAAGATTAACATGTTTGTTGGAAACTATGAATTCTGGTATGAATCTAGCCAATTAATTCAAAGACAATTAAAAGATCAAAATTCTAAAAAAGAACAAAGAATTAAAGAACTTCAAGAATTTATCGCAAGATTCTCGGCCAATGCTTCTAAATCTAAACAAGCTACTTCTAGAAAGAAGGAACTTGAAAAAATCAATGTTGAAGAAATGGTACCTTCTAGTAGAGTTTATCCATTTATTGATTTTAAATATGAAAGAGAAATCGGTAATGATGTTTTAGAAGTTAATAATTTAAGCAAAGATGGCTTATTTAAAAATTTAACTTTTAGTCTTAAAAAAGGTGATAAAGTTGCATTTATTAGCAAAAATTCTTTAGCTTTAACTACCTTATTTAATATTTTAGATGGACAAGATTCTCCAACCAGCGGTGATTTTAAATTCGGTATTACTATTACTAAATCATATTTACCTAGTGATAATTCTGCTTATTTTAAAGATCCTTCTTTAACTTTAGTTGATTGGTTAAGACCTTATTCTAAAGACCAAAATGAATCATATATTCGTGGATGGTTAGGAAGAATGTTATTCTCCAATGAAGAAGCTTTAAAAAGCTGCGCAGTATTATCTGGTGGAGAAAAAGTCCGTTGTATGATGGCAAAAACTATGCTTACAAGTGGTAATTTAATCATCATGGATGATCCAACTAACCATTTAGATTTGGAATCTATTACGGCATTAAATAAAGGTATGATTAATTATAAAGGCGTTTTATTATTTACATCTCATGACCATGAATTAATCAATACTGTCGCGAATAGAATTATTTATATTTCAGAAAATAAAGTTATTGATCGCTATTGTTCATATGATGAATTTTTAGAAAAATTCCAAAATGAACTTTAATTTAAGTTATTGAAAGGAGAATTAAATGAAGTGTGTTGTCATTAATCCTGATATCTATCAAAATATTAATTCTCCAATCGATGAATTAGAGAATTTATTATCGAGTTTAGATATTCAAATCGATTATGTTTTTTCTCAACAATTATCTAAAGCTCATACTTCTACTTTAGTAGGTAAAGGTTTTTTATATCAAATAAAAACATATATTGATAATGCTGATATTAAACTTGTCTGTTTTAATATGGATTTAACTCCATTACAAATTGCTAATATTTCAAGCATATTAGATTGTGAAATCTATGATCGAAGCATGGTTATTTTAAAAATATTTGCTCTTCGTGCCTCTTCAAAAGAAGCAAAATTACAAGTAGAAGTGGCTTATTTAAAATATATGTCGACTCGATTGATTGATTCTAACAAAAATTATTCCCAAGTTACTTCTGGTGGGGCTGGAGGATTGACCAATAGAGGATCCGGTGAAAAAGAAATCAATATCAAAAGATATTTGATTAAAAAGCAAATAAAAGAAAAAGAAGATGAACTTCAAAAAATGGTTTTATTAAGAAAAAACCAAAGAAAAGAAAGAAAATCTTCTTTACCAGTTGTCGCGATAGTTGGTTATACTAATGCTGGAAAATCAACATTGATGAATAATTTTATTCGTTTATCTGAAGGTAATAAAAAAGATAAGATCTTAGAAGAAAATAGATTATTTGCCACTTTATCAACTACCACTAGATATATAAAAATGAAAAATCATTATCCATTTTTATTAACCGATACAGTCGGATTTATTTCTAATTTACCTACTCCATTAATTAAAGCTTTTAGATCAACTTTGGAAGAAATCAAAGAAGCTGATTTATTAATTAATGTTTTAGATTGTTCGACCTCTCATGTTTATGAAGATGGATTAGTAACTTTAAAAACATTAGAAGAGATCGGTGTTAAAAATGACAATATGATTTATCTTTATAATAAGGTTGATTTAAGGCCTTCACCTTATTTACCGTTTGTTGATGAAGATGAATTAATTGTTTCATTAAAAGATGATCAATACATGGAAGATATAGCTTGTTTAATTGATACATATTTAAAAGATTTTTATTATGAAGTTAGTTTATTAATTCCATTTGAAAATTCATCAGATTATTATAAACTTCAAAACGAAGAAGCAATTGTAGAAATAAAAGAAAATGATCTTGGTTATGATGTTATAGCCAAGATCTCCAAATCTCATTACAAATATTATTCTAAATATTTAAAATTAAAACAAGAATTACTTTAATGTTTGGTAATTTTTAAAACTTGTTTTACAAACTTTATTAAGTTCATCTCTACCATATTGATTTTTGAATTTTAAAGCGAAGTCGTCAGTCATTTTCGATGCTCCTTTAACAAAACTCATATGGTATTTTTTATTTAATTCTTCAAAATATTGCAAGAAAGAATATCTAGCGATTAAAGAAGAAACTGCAACACTAGGATAAAAAGATTCTCCCTTAGTATGGAAATTAACATTATTAATTAATGGTTCATATTTACCTTCTAAATATCGATAATAAGTTGACTTTTCGCAGAATTGGTCAATATAGATTTGGCAATTATAATCTTTAACCTTGCTTAAAACATTTTTTAAAGCTTCATTATGTAATACAGCTTTAATGGAATTCATATTATAACCTTTTTTTATCATTTCATTATATTTTTCAGGACTACAAGTTAATTTAGAATAGACGACTTTATCAATAAACTTAGGAACTATTTCTAATATTTTTTTATCTGTTATTTTCTTTGAATCATTGACACCT
>CAVJGK010000065.1:0-4336 GCA_963648895.1 Lachnospiraceae bacterium
CCCTAAAATTAGAGTATTATAATATACGACGGAAAAGAGGTATTTTTGTATGAATACAAAAGATATGACTCAGGGAAAACCATTTATTGTTTTATTACTTTTTGCTTTACCAATGGTTTTGTCAGTCACATTACAACAACTTTATAATCTTGCAGATAATTTTATTGCAGGACATTTTATTTCTTCCATCGATTCTTTTAATGCGGTTGGAATTGTTTATCCAATCACTGTCGTATTTTTAGATATTGCCGTTGGCTTTGGTGTCGGATGTGGGGTAGTTTCGGCTAGATATTTTGGTGCGAAGGATTATAATTCGTTAAAGAAAACCGCGCATGTTGGTTTAATTGGAACGATTGTTTTAGGACTTATTGTTACTGCCTTAGGAATGGGAATTATTTATCCTTTATTACATGGAATGATTGATACCAATACTGAAGGCATGGGATGTTTTAATGAAGCTTTAGGTTATATGCTTGTTTACATTGGAGGAGTTATTTTCTTATTTATTTATAACTATGCAATGTATATGTTCCAATCATTTGGTAATTCAAAAACTCCATTATATTTTTTAATATTTTCAACATTATTAAATGTCGCTTTAGATTTATTATTTGTTGTGCCAATTAAATTAGGTAGTGCAGGTCTTGCCTTAGGAACTGTTATTTCAGAAGCTGTTGCTTCTATATTATCTTTAGTTGTTTTATTTAAATCGATAAATAAAATTGAACAAGAAAAAATAAAAGGCTTTGATAAAGATATTTTTAAACAAATTGTCGGAGTTGCTATCCCTAGTATTTTACAAGGATTATTTATCTCCATCGGCGGAGTATTAATCACAACTATTTTAACTTCTATTGGAGGAAACTATGTTGCAGGAGGCTATTCTGCCGCGTATAAGATTTGTTATATCGCGATAAATATTTTTACTGTTTTATGTAATGCAGAAACTAACTTTGTTTCACAAAATGTTGGAGCAGGTAAATTCGATCGAATAAAAAAAGGTTATTTATCCACTTTAATTATAAGTGCGATATTCTGCGTTATTGCCACAGTTGTTATATTACCTTTTAAAGAATTCTGGGTCAGAATCTTCTTAAGTAGCGATGAATCAACTGACGTATCATTAATTCTTTCATCCGGTGAATTATTTATCACCTGCGTTGTTCCTTTCTTTATTTGTATGGTTATTAAAATCCCTCTAGATGGAGTTTTAAAAGGGGCGACTGATATGTTTGGTTTTACTTTAGGAACTTCAGTTGACTTAGTTATTAGAGTTATCGGCGCATTGGTTTTAGGTAACATCTTTGGTTATGAAGGTATCTTCTTTGCTTGGCCACTTGGCTGGTTTGTAGGTATGATTATTTCCATTGTTATGTATTTCTCCGGCAGATGGAAAAGAAAATGTGGTTATCAAGAAATTGCCCAAGAAACTAAATAATTTACACGTGTAGTATAAATATTGATACACCTTGAATTTTATATCATTTCGATATAGAATTAAGGTGTATTTTTCTTAAGGGGGAAAATTAAAAATGAAAAAGAAATTTATTATACCATTACTATCTTTAAGTATGATTGTAGGACTTGCTTCATGCGGAAATAACAATTCTAGTAGTTACAATCAAAGCCAAGAAAATATCGATGTTAATAAAGCAGTCGTTGTTGATCAAGTAACTAGAAGTTATTTACAAGTTGGTGAAACTTATCAACTTACTGCCCATGTATATGGAACTAAAAACGATATGGTAACTTATACTTCTAGTAATTCTTCTATCGCGAGTGTTTCTTCTACTGGTTTAGTAACCGGAGTTAAAGCAGGAAATGTTAATATTATCGCAATCGCTAGTGATGATAAAACGATTAGAAAAGTTATTAAATTTACTATTGTGGATGAAGCTACAACATTGGTTCCAGGTTTAGATGAAGTAATTGATTCAATTTCGGCATTAAACTTTGAAGAAGGAGTTAAATTTAATGGTAATATTTCTTTGAATTTAGGCGATGTTAAACTAGAAGTTGGCGAATTATTACAAGACAAATTAAGCGTTAATACAATTCTTACTTCTTCAAATATTTCTATGCCTGTGTCTATTGATGTAAGACAAGATGAAAAAGAAACAGAAGAAGTAGTCCAACCTTATGTTCATGCATCTTTACCTATTGGAGATTTAATCGATTCTTTAATTAGTTCTAATAAGGATTTAAATACTATCAAAGCAAGCATTCCTTTAAAAGGAACTATGGTTTCTGGTATTGCTTCATTAATCGATAATGATTATAGTGAATTTTTAAGCGCAAAAGATAATGATGATTGTTATTCCCTCGATATTTATGATTATGGAGAAGAAACTTTCTATACTTCTTTAAATAGAGATTTTGGTAGTGAAGAAAATCATTCTTATTCTCCTTATGCTTTTGAAGATAATTCTTTCCTTTCCTTACTTGGTCAAATTGCAGGACCTATATATAATTTATTAAAAAATAGTGATTCTTCTATTGATTTATCAACCCTTCAATCATCTTTAGAAATTAATTCTTTAAGCGATTTATTCTCTAAAGATACTTTATTAAAACTACAGGTAATGTTAAAAGATTATTTAGAATCAGAAGAAAGTGAAAATGGAAGCAAAGTAAAATTCACAGACTCATTTTTATCTTTGATTAATACTTCCATGAGTGAAAAAAATATTGGAGGAATTACTAAACTAGATTTAAATAATGGAGTAGTTATTAAAGTTGAACTTCCAAAAGAATTTAGTGAAATTTCTTTAAATTTAGTTAAAGAAGATAATGTTTATACCAGCATGAATTTATCTTTAAAAGGTAAAAAAGTCGATGGTAGTGAATATGAAGTTTTAAATATTTCTTTAGATATACCAACTACTACTATTGGAAAAGAAATAATTGACGATGATGCTTTTAAAACCGCGGATTATATCTCTGCTGCTTCTTCATTTGTATGTGGTAATACTGGCAATATGATGACTACATCCACATCTTGTAAACAAATTAATAAAAAAGCTGAAGAATTATACCAAATGGTAAATACATACAAATTAGATTTATCAACTTCTAAACAAGCCATTAGTGATGTAACTTCCTTCTTAGATTATTATTTTGATAAGCATTATGCTTCAGAAGAACGTCAAAATTTACTATATCCAATGTATAGTAAATTAGAAACTATTAATGTATCTAGAGATGTAGTTACAATTCAATATCCATATACAACATTTAAAAATGATGATTATATAAGCGTAAATCACTATGTTGATTTTAAACCAGTTGATGATTTTACTTATTCATTTAAATCCAATAAAGAAAATATTGCTTCAGTCACTGAAGAAGGTGTTTTAACAGGACATAAATATTATTCTGGAACTGTTACTGCAGGTAATAATAAAGGATTTAATAATAACGCAACTATTAAGGTCACTATTAGCCCAAAAGAAGAATCAACTTTAACAAAAGCTCAAACATTGAGTGCTTCTTTATATTATGGAGGAGAAGCAGAATTTGAAGAAACTAAGACTATTTTACTCCCTCATGAAAAATTTGATGTAGAAACTCATACTTTAACATTACAAGAAAATGAAGAATTTGATTTAACTCAAATTGTTTCTTTCCCTGAAGGATATACTATTTCTAGTATTGGCTTTGGTAATACAAAGAAAATATTAGATTCTTCTGTTACTAAAAAAGATAATTTAGTAGTTAAAACATTAACTAAACAATTAGATGATGATGGAACTTCTTATCGTAGTTTAGCTAGTGTTCAAATTAATTTAAAATATCCAGATCCAGAAGATAGTGCTAAAACAATCCAAGAAAAAGTTATTATCTTTGTTTCTATTGCTTAGGTAGATTTATGAAAAATAAAACTATTTTATGCCTTAGCATTAGTCTTATATCTTTATTAGTGGGATGTGGAAATAAAGCATCAATATCTAGAAGTAGTGAAGAAACAAATAACAATAACAATATTCATCAATCAAGACTTTTAGAAGTTAATTCAAATTCACCTTCTATTGAAGAAAGTGATGTAAAAGATGTGATAGCAAGAGTCTTATATAAAGTGGCTAATAGAAGTAATTATAAAGTTACTTCAAGTGGTACTTCTCAAGCTAGCATAGCTAACCAAACAATATCCAATTTAAAAATTGTTAAAGATAATCAATGCTTTTTACAAACAACTTCAACAGGATTAATTAATTTTTCTAAACAAAGATTTTTATTAAAAGACAAGGAAAAATATTTTAAAAGAGAAGCAAGTAAAGTTAATGAAAATTCTATTACTTACGATGATAGTATGTCTCCTGAATGCTATTCATTTTCT
>CAVJGK010000065.1:4346-8151 GCA_963648895.1 Lachnospiraceae bacterium
AAGAATATGGAGCCTTACCTTTTCAAGCAACTAGTTATGTAATTAATGATGAAACGTATTTATCAACTCCGACTATTACCAAAGTTGGAGATAATTACAAAATTAATATGGAATTAGATCCTAGTGAAGATAAAGCTCCTTATTATTATGTATATGAAATTTTAACAAGTTCTGAATCTTCTTCTATCCCAAGTTTCACCAGTATTAAATTAGAATGGGTTATTGATTCTAATTATAATTTATTAACCGCGACACAAGATGAAGAATATGATGTTACTAAAATTATTAAAGCTCATACAATAACTCATGTTGTTGATACTTATTCTTATGAAGATGTAAATTTTGATGAAGATATCTATTCTTACTTCTCTAAGTTCTTTGATAATGAAGTAATTATCTAAAATGTTGGACAAATATTGACTTTTTATTTACTAAAATAAAGTTACCATTGTAAATGTTTTGCTTTTTATTTTCATAAAAAAATAAATGTAGTATAATCTTTTCATAAAGAGAGGAGAGATTATCATGGCAGCTAAAAAAGGCGATTACTTCGGTTTATCTTGGATCGTAAGCTTAGTTCTTGCAATTATCCCAGTCACATCATGGATTTGTGGTGCAGTTACAAGAATTACAGAAGGCAAAATTGTTGCAGGTATTTTACGTTTATTCTTAGGATGGAACATTATCTGGATCTGCGACTTAGTCTTAATGATTTTAAACAAATCAATCTTACGTATCTTACCTTGCTAAGAAGAAGTTTATCAATCAATTAAAGGGCTTCGGCTCTTTTTTTGTTGTTTTGTACATGTTTTGTAAAGATTATAATAACCTATTTAGCTTTGAAATTTAAATGCTATACTTAATATGAATTCTATAACTTATATTGATAAATTAAACTAGTATTTAAAACTATTAATAAGTGAGGGATTATATGAAGAATTAAAATTAGGAACAAGTTTGATAGTTATTTATATTTCTAAGAATAAAGAAAAACAAAAATAAGATTTTTATTAAAAGGTATTTATATGAAAAAAGATGAAAATAAAAAAAACAAATGCTTTTACCATATCGATAGCATTAGGATTATTAATTGGAACATTAATTGGTTATTTAAATAATAATATGGAATTATGGATTCCTATTGGAACTGCAGTTGGAATAGGTATTGGATCTATATTTAATATATAAATGATAGGATATGCATCATTATTTTTAATAAAGAATCTATTAAATGTAAATTTTTGGAAATAAAATGTGAGATAAACTTCCAAAAAATGAAAAAATTTCATTTTTGCGAAATAAAACAGCGATTAAATTTCCAAAAATTAGTGAAGCCTAGATAAATTATATATTTGAGGATGTGTATACGTCAAAAATTAACACTCTTGTATAAATTTAAAAGAATGCTATCCTCAATGAAGTGAATCCAAAAAGTTGAACCGGGATTCACTTCAAAGGAGGCATTTTTTTATGGAAAGCAATAAAACGAAGAAAAGATATTATACGGATCAAGAAAGATATGAATTTTGTAGGAAATATAAAATATCTGGATTAACAGTAGACGAATTTGCAAAAGAATATGGCTTAAATAGATCAACGTTAAGAGATTGGATTACTGCATATAATAATATAAATGGCAAATTCATTAATGTTAATAAAGTCGCATTAGAAGAAAATAACATAATCACAAACGATATGGTAAAAGCTAATATATTAAGTGAAGTAGAAAAAGAAAAGAAAAGTTCCCATTTTACAAGATTCGATCATAGTATTGTTGTTATTGAATATAAAGAAATCAAAATAACAACATCATTAGAACAAGCAGAAAGGTTATTGGAAAAATTGATATGATAAAGTTTAAAGAAAGTAAGAACATATATTTATATTCTGAAAATATAGATATGAGATTAGGAATGAATAAAATACAAATTCTTGTAGCATCTAATTTTACAAAGATGGAAATAAGACATTCAGTGTTTGTATTTTGTGGAACAAACGGAAAACAAATAAAAATATACTACGAAGATGATTATGGATGTTGGCTACTTCAAAACAAATTATTTGAAGGTAAATTTAAATGGCCAAAAGGTTTAAACATAGGGACTAAGATTAATCCTGCTCAATTAGAAGGATTATGCAAGGGTTTAGAAGTTATTGAATCAAAAAAGGAAAGAAACAATAATAATTACGATTATTTTTAGATTTTTAGTCTATATATTAAAAATATATAGACTAAATTTTCAAAATTTAATATAATATTATCATGAGTAACGAAGAATTATTAAAAGAATTAGAACGACTAAAAAGTAAAGTCAACCAATTAGAATCTGAAAATGAAGCTCTTGTAAATGAAAAAGATGCTTTGTTAAAGGATAATTATGATTTAAATCAGAAATTAAATGAAGCTTTATTAATTATTTCTAATTATCAAGAAAAATATAATATTGAAAGAATAAAGCCTTTTATCTCTAAAGGTGAAAAAATCGATAATATAGTAATTAATGAAGTTGAAGAAACTATCAAAAAAGACAAAGAAGAAAAGAAAACAAAAACCAATAAAGGAAAGAAATATAAAACAAGAAAAGTTGATTATGAAAAACTAGTTTCTGAAACTAGATATTTAGAACCAGAAGAAGAATATTGCCCTACCTGTGGTGAAAAACTAGTAATAGCTTCAGAAAAAGTAAGATATGTTGTTGAAATAATTCCTTCTAAAATGAAAGTAATTAAACTAGTTAAAAGAAGCAAAAAATGTCCACATTGCAATAAAACTGATAATAAGATTTATTACCCTCTTAGCGATGTTCTTGGTGGTTCTATTTTAACTCCTTCTTTAGGCTCTTATATTTTATATTACAAATATGAACTAGGCATTCCATTTGACCATCTAGCCAAGCATATAAGTTCTAGCACTGGTATTGATCTAACTAAACAAAATCTAGCATATATAGCGGCGAAATTGAGTAATATCATGGAACCTATATTTGAAACTATGAAGAATGATCTTTTAAATAATGAGTCAAAAGTAATTCATAGTGATGAAACAACTTTGGTAGTTACAAAAAGAGATGAAGATAATCAAAATAGAAAGAAATCTTATATGTATGTTTACACATCTTCTTTTTATGATAGCAAACAAATACGTATCTATGATTTCCATGAATCAAGATCGATTGAAGCAACTAAAAAATGGCTTAATTCATATCAAGGTACAATAATCTGTGATAATTTTGAAGGATATAATAAGCTCAAAAAAGAAAATCCTAATATAAAACTCCAAAAGTGTTGGGCACATGTTAGAAGAAGATTCGCGGATATAGTTAAAGCTTTAAATTCAAAGGACAAGAAAAAATCTATTGCATATCAAATACTTCAAGAAATAAGTAAACTATTTGAATTAGAAAAGAACTATAAAAAAGATAAGCTTACACCTAATCAAATAAAACAAAGAAGAAATATTGATGTTCCAAAGATAAAACAATCAATTGAAGATATTGTTACTAAATGTAATCCAGCGCCTAATTCAGCTTTATCAGGTGCCATTAGTTATATGAAAGATTGTTGGAATGATTTATTTACTTATTTAGACAATGGATGTATAGAAATTACAAATAATTCGGCAGAACGTGCCGTAAAACCTTTTGTATGCCAAAGAAAAGTATTCCAAACATCTGGTTCTTATGCAGGAGCAAAATATACTGGAAAACTATTTTCAATTATTCAAACTTGTAAATTGAATAATATCAATGTAGATAAATACCTTAATTATGTATTAACAAATATTGATAAGATAGAAGTTAAAGAT
>CAVJGK010000066.1:0-674 GCA_963648895.1 Lachnospiraceae bacterium
GTATTAACAACGATATTTAATTGTTCTTCTTTTAAGAAGATACCATCGATAAATAAATATTTTACATCTTTTAATAATTCAATTTCTTTTAAAGAATTAATAACACCATTTCTAAATACGACTGTTCCATAATCATTTTCAATAATAGGGCAACGATCGTTGACTCTAGTTGCTTCTTGTAAATATAAATCTTTATTTTCAAATTCTAAACCTGAATGCTTTTTATATAATGAAACAATATGGCGATAAGTTTGATACATTGGATGATATCCAAATGCTAAATAGAAGACTTTATTTGATTTTGAAGAAATTAATGAAACATCTTTTAAAGGAATTTCATTGCTGACTCCGACACCATCAACACCTTCTTCATCATAACAAAGTAAATCCATGTAATTGGTAATCATTGTTAAAGGATTATAAATACCTTTATCAAGATAAGATTTTTCTTTTAAAATTTCTAATACGCCTAAATCTTGGAAGATGATATAAACATCTAATTTGATTAATGAATCAATAAAAGTTTCGACATTTTTGCTATCACTTACATGAATAACTTTATTTAATAAAATAAATACTTTTTTATGATTTTTTTTTATTTGAGAACAAATAGAAGTGATTTCTTCTAAAGAGAAATAATTATCTGCATAAAAAGAATATTCACATCCTAAAAC
>CAVJGK010000066.1:684-7920 GCA_963648895.1 Lachnospiraceae bacterium
TCCTAAAACAATACCATCAACTTTGGTTTTAATTTTTTCATATTGATTAATATTTTTAATTGAACTAATAATTTCCATCTTTAATCACTTTCATATCCTTTATCATAATTGGCTTAGTTATCTCTAAACCAAGATTACCACCTTTAGTAGCCTTAATTAACACTACATTAGAATTTTTCTTATTGACGTTATAAACAGGAGTAATCAATTTTATTTTTAATTTGTATTTGCTAAATGTATCAATTAATTCTTGTAATCTCGAAGATTGATATAAGAAATATAACTTGCCTTGATCTTTTAAATTTTTCGAAATGGTATTGATTAAACCATCTAGAGGCAAGCAATCTTCATGCTTGGCAAGTTTTAAATTGACATTAGAAGAATCTGTATCTTTTGTAACTTTAAAATATGGTGGGTTACAAACAATTACATCAACAGGTGTACTTTTATACTTTAAAGCATCAGTACATATAAGTTCACAATTAGAAATAGAATTTAATTTCATATTCTTTTTTGCTAGTTCTAATGCATCTTTATTTATATCTATCCCAATCATTTTTTTGGGATTAAATCTTGAAGCATACAAAAGTAAACTACCATTATTTGTTCCAATATCGAGAAGAGTTTCTTTTCTTTTTACTTCTAAAAATTCTCCTAGTACCATCGTATCGGTATTGATACAAATCATATTTTTATCTTGGTAGAGTTTTATATGTTCATAATTTGGTAAATAATCTAATGTAGTTGCCATAAAATACCTCGCTTGATATTGTGCCATATTTAATTAAAAAAAACTACATAAATAACAAAAAAGGGCAGGTTATCTATAAGATAACCTTACCCAATTAAGAATTTTTAAATGTGAAGACACCATTTTCAAAATCGATATAGACTTTGGATTTTTCTTTAATGCTACCTTTAACAATTTCTTTTGCAAGTGGAGTTTCAATTTCTCTTTGGATATAACGTTTTAATGGTCTTGCACCATAAACTTTATCAAATCCTTGAGAAATGATTTCATTTGTTGCTTCATCTGATAAAGTAACAGTGATTTGTAACTTTTCAAGACGTTTTTCAAGTTCTTTAATAAACTTATTAACAATCTTTTTAACGACTGAATCATCGAGTGAATTGAAGTAGATGATTTCATCAATTCTATTTAAGAATTCAGGTTTAAATTTAGATTTTAATTCGTTATAAACAGCTTGTTGATTTTCAGGAGTATTGCCATTTAGAAGGTATTCACTACCAATATTACTTGTCATGATGAGAATAGTGTTTTTAAAATCAACGACTCGACCTTGAGAATCGGTTAATCTACCATCATCAAGAACTTGTAATAAGATATTAAATACATCTGGGTGCGCCTTTTCAATTTCATCTAATAAGACGATTGAATATGGTTTTCTTCTAACAGCTTCAGTCAATTGGCCACCTTCTTCGTAGCCAACATATCCTGGAGGTGCTCCAAGTAATCTAGACACGGAGAATTTTTCCATATATTCAGACATATCGATACGAACAATTTGTGATTCTGAATCAAATAAGTTACTAGCAAGTGCTTTAGCGATTTCTGTTTTACCAACACCAGTAGGACCTAAGAATAAGAAACTACCAATAGGTTTATTTTCATCGTTAATACCGGCACGATTTCTAATAATTGCATCACTAACTTTGGTGATTGCATCATCTTGACCAATGACTCTTTCTTTTAATTTTTCATCAAGAGTTAAGATCTTTTGGCTTTCAGATTGTTTTAATTTAGTGACTGGAATATTAGTCCATTTAGAGATGACTTTTGCGATGTTATCTTCATTGACAACTTCATCAAGCATCTTTTCTTCACCCTTAGAATCTTGTGCTTCTTTGATTTGTTTTTCAAGTTGTGGGATGACGCTATATTGGATTCTACTTGCTTCTTGGTAATCAGCGTTTTGCATTGCTTTTTCTAAATCGAGTTTAGCTTGTTCTAATTTAGCTTTAGTATCTTTAGAAGAAGATAATTTTTGCTTTTCTAATTGCCATTTAGCATTATAAGTAGCTTGTTCTTGCTTCAAATTAGCGATTTCTTTATCCATTTCTTCTAGACGTTTTTTAGCTTCATCAGAATCTTCTTTTTGGATAGAGACTCTTTCAATTTCAAGTTGCATTAACTTACGATTGATTTCATCAAGTTCGGTTGGAAGAGAGTCAATTTGCATTCTTACTTCAGAACAAGCTTCATCAACTAAGTCAATTGCCTTATCAGGTAAGAAACGATCAGAAATATATCTATTTGATAAAGTAGCTGCCGCGACTAATGCAGAGTCAAGAATTTGAACGCCGTGATAAGATTCATATCTTTCTTTTAATCCTCTTAAAATAGAGATAGTATCTTCAACTGTTGGTTCATCAACTAATACTTTTTGCATTCTTCTTTCAAATGCAGCATCTTTTTCAATGTATTTACGATATTCGTCTAATGTAGTTGCACCGATACAATGTAATTCACCTCTTGCTAACATTGGTTTTAATAAGTTAGCAGCATCCATCGCACCATCTGTTTTACCAGCACCGATAAGAGTATGGATTTCATCGATAAAGAGAATGATTTTACCTTCTGATTTAGTGATTTCATTTAAGACTGCTTTTAAACGATCTTCGAATTCACCACGATATTTTGCTCCAGCAATCAATGCACCTAAATCAAGTTCAAAGATTGTTTTATCTTTTAATGTGAAAGGTACATCGCCTTTAAAAATACGCCATGCCAATCCTTCAACTACTGCAGTTTTACCAACACCAGGTTCACCAATTAAAACTGGGTTATTTTTAGTCTTACGGCAGAGAATTTGCATAACTCTTCTAATTTGTTCATCTCGACCAATAATAGGATCAATTTTACCTTTTGCGACTTCATCGGTTAAATTACGTCCGTATTTTTTCAATACTTCGTATTTTTCTTCTGGATTTTGATCTTCAACTTTTGCATTGCCACGCAATTCTTTAATGGCACTTTCTACCTTCTTTTTAGTAAAGTTAGGAATTGATAATAGTTTATTAACAATGGAATGTTTTGAATCAAAAATAGCTAAGATTAAATGTTCGACAGAGATGAATTTATCTCCATAAGCTTTACGATAATTATCTGCGTTATGTAACATGTTATTAAAGTCAGTGGAAATATAGATATTATCTACATTTTGTGACTTTGCTTTAGATTTGATAAATCCTTCAACTGTATCTTTAAATAAATCAACAGGAGCTTGGATTTTGCCTAAAATATTTTTAAGCATAGAATCGTTATCATCAAGCATTGCTTTAATAACGTGAGGCACATCTACTTCACAAGAAAAATTATCTTTTGCAATTTCACTAGAACTATTAATGATTTTAATGACTTTTTCTGTATAATTGTTTTCCATAAATTTTACCTCCTTTTAGCACTCATTATCTCTGAATGCTAATTATAGTCTAGCACTAATTTTAGCAATGTCAATAAAAGAGTGCTAATTTTTGAAAATATTTTAAAAATTTATTTTAAGCAAAAGAAAAGGTGACATTGTCACCTATCTAATTAACAATTATAATTTACTTCTTGATCTTCTTGTTCTTCTTTTTCGTTTTGAATACCTAATAATTTAGGTAGCCATGTTTTTGTTGCATAATATACTGGAATACCAACTCCATATACTGCAATAGCTTCACCGCCTGCGACAAGACCAAATTCAATCCAATACATGGACCAGTTTAATTCTTCTGGTAAAGAAAGAATTAATACAACTGGAACTAATATTGCGTTTAATAAAACTAATGCTAAACCAAATAATGGTAATCTGAAATAGTCTTTTTTGAATAATTTTCCAATTAAGAAAATAAATGATGTACCAAGTAAAGTCGCTGTAGTACCAATTGTTGCATCTAATATACCAAACCCAAATGCGAGGTTATAAATGAAACATCCAATGGATGTTCCTAAAATGACTTCTGGAACGAAAAATGCTAAAATGCAAAAACCTTCCGAGAGTCTGACATTTGCCATGTACCCACTTGCAAGGTTGCCTTCTACTAAGCATAAAACAAAGTAGAGTGCAGCAATTGAGGCAGCAAAGGTCATTCTTTTAACTACTGTTCTTTTCATAAAAAAATCTCCTATGCACCAAAATTACAAAACACAGGAGATATAAAAATATCTAAATTGTGTCCTAGTTTTGTTTAAAGGAAGGATGGTTCATGAACTCCCTGGTCAAAATGACCTATATTAATATAATAAGATAAGAATAAGATTTCAACTTAAAATTTTATTATTGTAAATATTTATTATATTTTATAAAATAATTGTGTTGCCGAAATAGCTTAGTTGGTAGAGCAACGCACTCGTAACGCGTAGGTCGTAAGTTCAAGTCTTATTTTCGGCACCATATAGAAAATGTGGGTTTGGTACAACAAATAATGTATCAAACCTTTTTATATAGCTAAAATAGTGTAATAGTTACATTTTATTATCATGACACTTTTAATCTGTATAAGGATATATTATATAAATTAAGCAGATAAAAATACTATTGGATAATAATTAAATACATTTTTAGAGTAAATTTTTGCTTTTCATTAATTCTATAACTTCTTCATAAGGAAGTGGCTTAGAAAAATAATATCCTTGGATTCTTTCACATCCGATATCTTTTAAGAAATCGTAATGTTCTTTGTTTTCAACACCTTCGGTTAATGTACGAATATTAATCTTTTTTGCCATGGCGATTGTGGAAGAAATAATCGCTTTTGATTTATCGTTGAAATTCTTTAAGAAAGCCATATCAATTTTAATTTCATCAAATGGATAATCTTTTAAAGCATTTAAGGATGAATATCCTGATCCAAAATCGTCCATCCATACTTCATAACCAGCATTTCTAAATTGGTTGATCGCTTTGGTTAATAATTTAGGATCTTCCATCGCGATTGATTCAGTGATTTCAATACAGATATATTTTCTATCAATATTATATTTCTTAATTGCTTTTTCAACTTCTTCAAAAGGTTGACAAGTGACAAAATCTACACGTGATAAATTAATCGAGATAGGGACAATTGGATGGTTTAGTTTTAATTCATAAGAGAGTCTTTCACATACTTTATTTATAACAAATGTATCAATTTTATAAATTAAGTTATTTTCTTCTAAAACAGAAATAAAATCATTAGGTGATAAAAATCCATATACTGGATCTATCCATCTAGTTAATGCTTCCATGGCGACTAATTTATTTTCTTTAGTTCCAATAACTGGTTGGAAATATACTTTAACCCATTGGTTTTCTAATGCTTTATCAATGTTATCAATAATATAATTTTTCTTTAATAATTTATTTTTTAAATCTTCATCAAATTCTTGAAAGTTAACATTGATATCATATTTAATTTCTTGACAAGCTAATTGAGCATAATCAACCCAGGAGGCAGGTTCAATGCTTAAAGATGGAACATACATACCAGCTTTTACTTTTAAAGAATAATTTGGGTCGATATTTTCAAAAGAAGAGATAACTTTATTAATTCTATCTTTTACTTTATTATCATTGTTATTATCATAGATGACAAATCTATCATCGCCATATCTAGAAACGATAAAACCAGGATATGTTTTTTGTAAAAGGACTGCGAATTTTTTTAATATTTCGTTACCTTTATTTAAACCCATACCTAAGTTATAGTATTTAAAATCTAAGATATCATAGAAAACTATATATCCTATATTTTCTTCTTTAGTTTCAATTAATTCTGTTTTTTTATTTGATAAGAAATTCATAAAATAATTTAAAGAATATAATCCAGTTAAATTATCATAATTCAATGATTCTAAATGAGTGACGTCTCGAACAAATACCATTACTTCATTACAATAATTATAAATTGTATGATTATATAAAACGATTGTAGTTTCATAAATATGTTCTTTACCATCGATAATTATTTGGGAATTGATCGTGATATATTTATTGTATTGATTTAAATTTAAATATAAATATTGACGATTTAATATCTTTGTAAATGCACCTTTAGAAGATGGAGAAACACATTTATCCGCGAAATTTTGAACAATAGTATCAAAATCATCAGATTGCGCAAAAAAATCACTAATTGTTTCAACAGATTTAAATAATGTTACTTTACCAGTTTTTAAATTGACATAATATTCAACTAAATTGCTTCTTGAGATAGCTTCACGGAATATTTGATATTTTTTATATACTTCTGAAGTATTGATATGATCATATTCTTCTTTATTGATTTCTTCTAATAACCCCATGACTTCTTCTGGATTATTTTTATCATCATATCGATTAGTTGTAACATTTAAACGATAATATTTATTTTTGGAAATTTTTCCTTGGAAGACAACACTCACAGAAGAATTGCCATTTTTTAAAGATAATATTGCATCATTTACTTCTTGTTGGTATCCTTCATTGACTAATTCAGAAACAATACTATTAGGTGCATCTCTATAAACAAAATTTGGAATCATAAATCTGTTCATTGTTTCTTCAGGAACAATAATTAGAGATAGAGTTGGATAATACCATAAAACACTAGAAGAAGATGATTTTAAATTTTCTTCATATGCATAACGATCAAATACTTGTCTAGAGGTAATTAAGGGTTTGATTATATAGGCTAATTTTGATAATACTTCTTTATCTTCATCACTCCATATTCTTTTTTCTTCATTTTCATATGGTTGGAAAGAAATAAAACCTAAACAAATATTTTTATCTAAGAAACCATATATTAAATTATTTATCGCCGTTGCATTTCTTTTTGAAGATATATTATTGTCAATTACTTGGATAGGAGATTCTTTAAACATTACATAAAGATTATCAATATCAGAATCAGGAAAAACAATAAGGTTTTGATGCATAGTCATAGCTTTAGGACCTTTTGAAGATACATATGGATAAAGATAATGATTTTTACTTCCAGCATTTTCGCAAACATAAATTTGTTGAAGGTGTAATTCATCAGAAATTTCATCTAAAAGTGAAATAACATCGTTAGTAGTGATATTATTTTCTTCATATGCTTTTTTGTAAAAATCTTGTAATATTTTATTTAAGTGTTCATCCATAGTTTTCTTTCCTTGTATTTGTATATATAATTATAATTTAAAAACATTAATCTTGGCAAGTGCAAATAAACGTGTGATATATTACAATTATGTTTTTAATATTTTGAATTTATATGGTATAATTT